>JBHHVO010000284.1:0-4446 GCA_046754365.1 Phycisphaerae bacterium
CCGGCCGCGGGCCGGTGCGACGCGCTCGGTTTCGAGTAGTTCGCCACGCCGGGATCCGGGGTGGCGTACGGGCGGCGACCTCCTGTTTTGCGTTCTGGGGTCGACGGCGACTGTGCGGAGGGGAGTTGGCTCCAAGTCGCTTTGTCCACTGATGTGTTCCGCGGATTCCGATCGACGCCTCGGGCGGTGCTCGTCCGCGCGGCGTCGACGTTGGTCGATCAGCGCGAGGGTCGATCCGGCCTGGGGTTGGGCGGGATCGATGCGATTGATTTTTTTGAAAGGTGGAGGAGATGGGTAAGAGACTCTCGGTATGGGGCATGGCTGTCTGTATGTGTGCGGTGTCGTGGTCTGCGGCGCGCGCGTGGGACGGCAAGGCAACGGGTGTAGATCGCGGTGTCGGTCCGACCGCGACGCTTTCGGCGACGGCCGACGGACCCGGCAAGGTCGGCGCCGTCGTGCCGGCGGCGGTGTCGCGTGGGGATGGCGGCGTCGCGGGCGCCTGCGGCGCGTGCGACTCGGGCGGCGTGTGCGACCTTCAGGTGGGCATCAACGGCGCGTTCGTTCAGACGTGCGAGGACGGTCAGTGGGTTTCGCTCGCGTTTCCGTTCCCGGGTATGGGCGGCCAGGTGGTCGACACGATCCGGATGACCCACAACACGAATACGGACGTCGGCGACCTGTACCTGACGGGCGGGACATGCGGCGGTCCGGATGTGACGCAGATGTTGGCGTCGCTCGGTCCAGCGATCTCCGGCGCACCGCCCGGCCAACCGGTGGACTATGTGTTCAGTCCGGTGACGATTCCCGCGGGCGCCACGGCGTGGGTCGTGGCGGTTCCGGACATCGGGTTTGCGTTCGACGTCGCGTACAACAGCGCGACGACGGGTACGGCCGGTGCCGGCTACGGCAACCTGGACGGGGGGGCGTCCCCGGGTCTTTGGCAGGACTTGAACAACTTCGGGTTCGGTGCGTGCTATTGCGTGGACGTGCTGAACACGGGCCAGGCCCCGAACACGCCGGGTTGCGGCGGTGGCGGGCAGTGCGGTGACGGCGTGTGCAGCGGCGGCGAGAACTGTACGAACTGCGAGGCGGACTGCGGTCCGTGTCCGGACATCTGTGGCCCCGGGGCCGGGGACTGCTGCGCCAACAACGGCACGCCGGGGTGCGATTGCGAATCGTGCTGCATGACGGTTTGCGCGGCCGATCCGTTCTGCTGCGACACGCAGTGGGACGGGATCTGCGCGGATGAGGCTAGCACGATGTGTGGTGATCTCTGTGCCGGCGGGACGTGTCAGGGTGGTCCCGGCGGGTGCGACGCGGGGATCCTCGAGGCGGACCCGACCGACGGGACGCAGGACGCGCGCCAGCCGTTCGACCCGGGTGACCCGAACAACGATCCGGCCGCGCGTCAGGGCATCGGCTCTGCGGATGAGCCGATCGTGCTAACGTTGGATACCGCGGGTTTGAACGCGGATTGCTTCAGCCTTTGTGAGACGACGCCTGACGGCGTGCTCGGCTTCAACGGGATCGCGAGTGTGACGGAGGGCCCGGGGGGCACGTACACGATCGTGCTCAACCATGCGATCGCTCCGGGCGGCTGGACGAATGTGCTTGTCGGCGGTGGCTCGTCGGTCGCGTACCTGGCGCTGCCGGCGGATGCGAATGCTGACGGGCTCAGCAACGCGAACGACATCCTGAGTCTCATCGACGTGCTCAACGACGTGGCGGTGCCTCCGTTCGGGAGCTTCAGCACGGACATCGATCACAGCGGGATCGCGAATGCGTCGGACATCCTCCGGATCATCGACCTGCTCAACGGTGCGGGGACCCTGGACGAGTGGCTCAACGCCACCGCGCCGGACAACGACTGCGGTCCTTCGTGCGGCGACGGTCAGTGCAACGGGGATGAGACGTGCGACACGTGTGAGGCGGACTGTGGTCCGTGCCCGACTTGCGACGACGCAACCCAGGACAACAACGACACGTGCGAGTGCGCCGTGCCGATCACGGACGGTGACACGCCGTTCTCGAACACCGGCGCGACGAACAGCTCCGGCCTCGGCGGGCTGCAACCCGGCGAGTGTGACAACGGTTTCGTGGGTGACGGGGACATCGGTGCCGACATCTGGTACAGCTATGTCGCGACGTGTGACGGTCTCGCGACGTTCAGCACGTGCGACCAGGCGACGTACGACACGAAGATGGGCATCTACGACGGCAGCGGCGGGTGCCCGACGAGCAACGCAACGTTGATCGCGTGTGCGGACGACGACGAGTTCGGCGGGCCTTGCGCCGGGTTCACGACGTTCATCCCGGACGTCCCGGTGACGCAGGGCCAGACGTACTTCGTGCGGCTGGGCGGCTTCAACGGCGCGACGGGTAGCGGCACGCTCACGATCTCGTGCGAGGGCGGCGGCGGCCAGTGCGGCGACGGCCAGTGCGGCGGCGGCGAGACGTGCGAGAACTGCGAGGCGGACTGCGGTCCGTGTCCGCCGTGTTCCGACGGGACGCCGGGCGACAACGACACGTGTGAATGCGCGCTCGACATCTTCGACGGTGACACGGATTACTCGAACACCGGTGCGACGAACAGCTCGGGTCTGGGTGGTCTCCAGCCGGGCGAATGTGACAACGGCTTCGTGGGTGACGGGGACATCGGGTCCGACATCTGGTACACGTACCTTGCGTCGTGTACGGGTGCGCTCACGGTCAGCACGTGCGACCAGGCGAGCTACGACACCAAGCTCGGCGTCTACGACGGTGCCAATGGATGCCCGACGAACAACTCAACGCTCATCGGGTGTGCGGACGACGACGAGTTCGGCGGACCTTGCGCCGGGTTCACGACGTTCCTGCCGGATGTACCGGTCGTCATGGGCCAGAAGTACTTCATCCGTGTCGGCGGCTTCAACGGCGCGCAGGGCAGCGGGACCTTGACGCTGACGTGCGACGCACCGGCCGTGTGTGGTGACGGTACGTGCGGCACCGGCGAGGACTGTGTCAACTGCGTCGCCGACTGTCCGCCTCCGGCGGCGTGCGGTGCGGGCGCGGGCGACTGCTGCAGCGGCAACGGGTCACCGGGTTGCGACCAGCCCGAGTGCTGCTGCTCGGTGTGCGCCGGAGACAGCTTCTGCTGCGATGTGTCGTGGGACGGCACGTGTGCGACTGAAGCCGCCGCCGACCCGGCTTGTGTGTGCCCGTAGGCGTTTGGTTTCCACGGCGGGACCACCCCGCCTGAACGATTGATCACGGTTGGGCCTCCGGCGGCGATTGCCCGCTGCCGGGGGCCCTTTTTCGTGCGGCAGGTTGAACGTGTGGGACGCCCGTCGTCGCGACGCCGGCGCGGCGGTCCGGATGCCCGCGGCGCTCATCACGCCGATCGGCGCGCCCGCGCATGGTGTGCACGGGCATGGATCGCGTCACGCGGCGCCATGTCGATCCGCCCGGTCGGTGCGATGTGCGATACGGGTCAAGATGAGCGGGCGGCGTCCGTGCGGTCGGTCAGGTCTGCTCGTAGATGAGGTAGCGTGAGCACACCATGCCGACGTGCGTGTAGGTGTTGATCGCGGCGTGGTTCTCGCGGTCGACGTAGAGGCGCAGCGCGCATACGTCGGGCTCGTCGCGGGCGAGGGCACGGACGTGCTGATGCAGGGCGCTATACACACCCCGGCGCCGGAACGGGGTATCGACGTAGACACTCTGGATCCACCAGATCCACGCGTTGCGCCAGTCGCTCCATTCCGTCGTGAACATGATCTGCCCGGCGACCGCGTCGGGTGTGCACGCGAGGAAGTAGCGACATCGGCCGAGGTCGCTCAGGGCGGTGCGCACGCCCGCGGTAACGACGTCAGGATCGAGCGTGAGTCCCTCGCTTTCGCGGGCGAGCGCGATGTTGAACGCAACGACGGTGGCGGCGTCGTGGATCGTGGCCGGTCGAACCTGCACGTCGGCGGTGTGCATCCGATGACACCTCGTCCTATTGGATCATGGACAACGGGGGCGTTGTAGCGGGGGCGATGGTGGCGGTCAATCGACGCACATGCCGTGCTGCACGCCGCTCCCGCGCGGTGGGGGCGCGGTCGGCGGCGGCGCGACGTTGCCGACCGCGTGTCCATGGGCCGGCTGCGCGCGGAGGCGGTAGAACCGGCGGGCTGTATGATCGGCCGGTCGACAAGCGTGTCGCACGCGCTTGAGGCCCGTGTTTTGACCGGGAAGACGCCGGTGCGACACCGACGGTTTGGCCCGCTCCGACGCGGTGCTCTCGCGGCGGTGGCCGGCGCCGGACCGGCAGCGATGTGCGACACGTCGCGGCCCGACCAGGTGTTGCGACCGCTACGAATCTCTGTAAACTATTGACACGTATGGATTTGTCGCCGCATTCCTCGTGGAGGTCGATCGCGTGGGTTTCCACCAACCAAGCGGTTCGTCGCGTGTCAGGTTAACTGG
>JBHHVO010000285.1:0-4444 GCA_046754365.1 Phycisphaerae bacterium
TTCGACGTCTCGAACGATGCCCAGCCTTCCGCATCCGTAGCCGCATGCAGCTCGGGCGCGTCGTGGCCGACCCACAGCCGCGCCGCCGTCGGCCAGGCGAACATGTAGAGCATCGCGCACATCGGTACCCACAACAGAAGCCGACTTCGGATCGGTCGCGGGCGGACGTGCAGCTTGCGGAGGACCCACGCCGACAGGTCTTGCAGCGCGAGGATGTGGCAGCCCCAGGAGCAGAAGAAGCGGCCGAACACACCGGTCCCGACCACGGCCACGAGCATGAAGAGAAACCCGACCGTGATGATCCCGAGTTCGAGTGTGTACATGACTTCGTTGAGCTCGACCGGTGCCACGGTCTTGCCACTGAGACGCCAGTGCAAGATGTGTACCGCCATCAGCACGTACACGAGCGCGAGCGTGCCCGCCCGCCACGGTGCGAATCTAGATTTGCGGATGCTAATGTCGGCTTTTTGTCTCGCTCGCGTCGCCTTGTTCGCCATGGTTCTACCTGTTGTCCTTCGTGGTGTGCCCCTGGTTCAGCCCGCACCACGGCACGCTACGGCCACCCCCCACATGCCCCTGGGCCACCCCGCGTCCCATCGGTGCATCTCGTCGCCCCGGAACGTTGTTATCTCTGGACCACTTTGTGCAGCTCGTCCACGGTGCCGTGCAACTAGTCTGGTCACCCGTCGTCCTCGTCGTCGTCCTCTTCTTCCTCAGAGTCCTTCAAGACCTGTCGCGCCGCCCACTGTTCCGTTAGTTTCTGCGTGTATTTGTCCAGGAACTCCGACATACCTCGCAACTCGATGGGGCCACAGTTCCAGACAATACTGAAGTCCAAGTCGGTTCCCATGAACTGGGGCTTGGCACAGATCGCCACGAACATGTCATGTCTGGCCTTCAACTCCTCAATCAGTTCTTCAATCGTGTATGTTTCAAGATCAGTCATCTTTGTCCTCAAGCATCTCGAGCATACGCTGATATCCGCAGTGGGATGGGGCCCTCTTCAACTTGGCCAACAGGTCTGCGCGGGTAACCGTGGTACCTCAAGCCGGGACCCGCTTGCACGCCCTCCCCCAAGCGTCCGCATCGCGAATCGGGGCTGTACCCCGGGGCCTCTCGGCCGCAAGCCCCGCGGACACCACCTTAGTCTACCACCGCGGCGGGCCGAAGCAAAGGTCCCATTACCGAAGTCCGGCATCGAGAAAACGGCTCCGGCCACACGGATCCAGCCCGCGAAACGACCGTAAGTGCTGGAATCATGGCGGTTTGCGACCACTCACGGTTCCAACCGCCGACGCCCTGGATCCGATAAGCCGTGTTCGGCCAGCTTCCTGTCGACCGATTCCGCCCCGACGGATTCGCGTTCCGTGCCACCGGGGGGGCACGTGGCCGCGGACACGCGATTCCCGGACCTCGCGGCTGAGCCGAGCGTGCATGGGATACGCTGACACGGCCGTGGCATAGGGACCGCGTCGGTGAAGATGATGCATCGTCGCGCACGACCGCGTGCTACGGTTCGGCGCCGGGCGCCGCGGCGTCGATCCATGCGTGCACACGACGCTCGAGCATGTCCAACGGCACGGCGCCCTGGCCGAGCACGATCGCGTGGAACGCGCGGAGGTCGAATCGCGCCCCGAGCCGTTGTTCCGCGGTGCGGCGAAGCCGGCGTATCGCGAGCTCGCCGACCTTCGCGGCGACGCTTTCGGCGGGACGGTAGATCATGAGGTCGATCGCGCGGTTGATGTCGGCCTCGGCGTCGGGTGTGTGGTCGAGCATGAACGTGACCGCCCGTGCCCGTGGCCATGCGAACGCGTGGATGCCGGTGTCGCAGACCAATGCGCACGCGGCGCGCATTTCGACCGTGAGCCGGCCGAACTCGTCGTACGGGTCGGTGTAGAGGCCGGCGTCGGTGCCGAGGCGCATCGCGTAGAGCGCCCACCCGTCATTGAACGCGGGGATCCGCAGGTACCTGCGGAACTGCGGCACCCCCTCAAGTTCCTGGGCGAGCGCGGTTTGGAGATGTCGGCCCGGGACGGCCTCGCGCATCGCGAGCGCGGTAACTACGTACTTAGGTCGCCGATCTGGCACCTTGGTATTGACGTAGAGCCACCCCGGCGTGACGTTGCGGATGTCGCCGGGTTCGTAGCGCACCGCCGCCGCATCAAGTGCGCCAACGGCGGGCGCCTCGCGGATGCCGTAGGGCCACCGCGGCAGCAGCTCGAATACGCTCGGCAGTGCCGCGTCGATCCGCTTGCAAGTCGCACAGAACGCGTGGTAGATATCGGTGCCGTCGGCGTAATAAAAGCGTTCGTCGGTCCTCAGGTACTGCAGGAACGCCCTCAAGCGTTGCGCGTCGCTGAGGTCGGCCGCGACGGGGAAGCGCCGCGGGAAGTCGGTTCTGCCGATGGCGTCGATCATCTCGGCCTGTATCCGCGCGACCTCGCGCCGCCCGACTTCGTGCAACGCGTCCGCCGTTGTGTCCGGCGTTGTCACGGTCCGCAGGCGCTGGGCGTAGTATGCATCGCCGTCCGGCAGGGCCGCGGCTGCGATCGCGGTGCGGCACTTCGGGATGTACTCGTCCGCGAGGAACGTGTGGAGCTGGCGCATCGCCCGCGCGATCGCGGGATAGACGGCGGTTTCAAACCGGTTGCGTAGCCTCGCGCGACGCTTCACCGAGATCGTGCGCGGCATGCGCATGAACGGCTCCAGCAGGTCGTGGAGGTCGTCGTCGATCGCGGCCTGCACGCGCGCGGGCACCGGCCCCATGACCCTTCGCGGTGGGGTCCGACCCTCGGCCGCGCCGGCGCGCAGGAGTTCGATCGTTTGCCTGATCGCGCGGGGGACCTGCTTGAGCCGCGCAAGGTACGCCGCGCATGCGTCGTAGCGATCGCACCGAACCCGCGTGGCCATCCCCGGTATCGTCAGGTCGGGGCCGGCACCGGGTCCGATCGGCATGAGGAACGTGCGGTAGCGATACGCGTCCAGCTCCGCGCGGAGCTGTCGCTCGAACAACGTGTAGTTCATCATGTCGCCGTCGTCCAGCGGCGCCGGATCGATGTGCAGCAGGCGGTCGAGGCACGCCGCCGTCGCCTCTTGTCGACGCTCAAACGCGGCGGGTCCGATGTCGGCGACTCTGTCCGCGTCGGTGTCATCGCTACGCGCCACGGCCGTCTCGGGGAACTCATGCATCCGCCATGCGTACCGCTCGGCCAGAACGTCGTGCAGCTCTTGCGCCGCGTCTTGGGCGGCCGAGGGTGTCGCGGCGAACGAGACGGCGGCGATCGTCATCACGGGCGCATGCGACACGCGTGCGATCGCCGCGCGTACGCGTCTACAGCGTCCGTGTGCCTCGCGAGTCCAGGCGCTCACCGACATCACTCCCCCACAGCGCACCTCGAAGATCCACGGCGCTGCACCGGTGTGTTCATCGGCAAGCCGGGCATGCGACGCCGGTTATCGGATCGCGCGGCGCATCGGTCCGCACCGGCCCACTGCTCGTCGCACGTGAATGGATGGCCGATCCGGACCGCGAGCGCCAGGGAACGAAGCGAGCGAAGTCGCTCTTGCCGCGAGACCACCGCGCTCCTGCGATCGCGCCGCGACGCGTGCACCGCATACGGGCGCCACCGCCTCGGGCCTGCCGCGTTCGGCTTCCGCTCCGGGTCGGCCGTGGGAGGTCCACCGACCGGGCCGGACGTCCAACCGGCAAGAAACCACAAGTCCAGGTCCTGGTGAAACGCCGCCCGGTTTGGTACGATGCGCCGCATGTACGGTAGTTGTTTGGGCTGGCCGCTGCGTGGGCGGCATCACCTTTGCCCCGACCACGGTCGTACCGTAAGGGAGGTATGTGATGAGAATGCGTGTCGTATGTGGCGGTGTGGTGTTTGCGGGCATGACTGCGCTCTTGACGTCACAGGTGCTTTCGCAGGACCAGGGTGGTGAACAGGGCGGTGACAGCGCCATGTGGGCCGAGGCGATGAAGTACGCACAGCCGGGTGCGTTTCACGATCACCTCAAGCCCATGGCCGGGCAGTGGGACCTCGCGGTGCGGATGCGCATGGCGCCCGATGCGCCGTGGGCGGAGTCTGCGTCGACTTCCAGCGTCAAGTGGATCATGGGTGGCCGGTTCCTGCTGGAGGAGGTGCGGGGTGATGCCGGCGGTATGCCGTTCGAGGGCATGGGCATGCTCGGGTATGACAACTTCAAGAAGAAGTACGTCTCGACGTGGCTCGACAACATGGGCACGGCGATCATGATCAGCTACGGAACGTGTGACGCATCGGGCAAGGTCTTCACGCTGATGGGCACGCATGACAACGTGTTTACGGGCAAGAAAAACGACAAGGCCAAGAGCGTCACGCGTATCGTGAACCAAGACAAGCAAGTCGTGGAGATGTGGGGTACCGGGCCGGACGGGCGCATGTTCAAGACCATGGAGATCACG
>JBHHVO010000286.1:0-4440 GCA_046754365.1 Phycisphaerae bacterium
CGGAACCGAGTAGAAGTCGCAGTAGCCGCACTTGGTCTCGCAGAACGGTATGTGGACGTAGAGGCCGAGCCCCGCGGTGGAACGCGCATTACAGGCACCGGTGTCGGTCATGACACGCGGATCATACCACGTTTCGCCTTGACACTGGCACTGGAAAAAACGGACAATACACGTTGATGGCCAAGGCGTCCGACAACCGGTGCGGAAACGGAGAGAGGAAAGTGCGCGTGACGTTCCGGCGGAACCGCTCGAAGCCGGCGCGCATCAAGAACTGGACCGACCAGCTCCGCGAAGCCGAAGACGAAGAGCTCGATACGCTCGGGGGTGAGGCCGTCGTGGCGAAGGGGGACCTCTCGCGCCGACGTACGATCATCGTTCGCGACGGTGACGACGCGGCGCGTGACGCGGACGGGGTGGCCGCGGGCGTGGTGGTCGCGATGCGTGGCCTCTATGCCGATGTCGACGACGGATCGCGTGTGTGGCCGTGCACGATCCGCCGGCTGTTGCGCACGCGGCAGATCGAGGATCGACATCCGGTGACGGTCGGCGATCGCGTTCGGTTTCGCCTTCCGGTCGCGCGGGATGCCGCGCCGGTGGAAGGCGTGATTGAGCACGTGGAACCGCGCGCCGGGCGGTTGCAGCGGTTGGTCGGCAAGCGTGTACACACATTGGTGGCGAACGTCGACAACGCGCTGATCGTAAGTTCGGCGGATCGGCCGGCGCCGAAGCCACAGTTGATCGATCGTTATATCGTCGCGTCGCTGGCCGGCGGCATCACGCCGATCGTGTGCATGAACAAAATGGACCTGGACGCGGACGGCGCCGCCGACGGGATCGTCGAGCGCTACGCCCGCCTGGGGTACACGGTGGTGCGCACGAGTGCCGTCGCGGGGACCGGCATCGACCGGCTGGGTGAGATCCTGAAAGACGCAGCGACCGTACTGGCGGGGCAGAGCGGGGTCGGGAAGAGTTCGCTGCTCAACGCGGTACAGCCCGGGCTGCGTCTCCGGACGGGCGACGTGATTCAGGGTTCTCACAAGGGGCGTCACACGACGGCCACGGCGAGCTTGATCCGGCTTGACATCGGCGGTTACGTGGTGGACACGCCGGGCGTTCGATCGCTGGACCTTTCGCTGGTGCCCCGGCATGAGCTGGAGATGTATTTTGTCGATTTCGCGCCGTATGTGCCGGATTGTAAGTTCCCCGATTGCCTGCATACGCACGAGGCGGGGTGCGCGGTGATGGAAGCGGTCGAGCGTGGCGCGATCGATGCGGCGCGGTACGCGAGCTATGTCCGGATGGCGGCGGACGCGTCACATTGAGACACAGCCGTTACAATAGGAAGCTTCGGTCCCTCGCGCAGGAAGGGTAGAATGGAGAGAGTCGAACAAGGTCCGGGTGACGGTGCAGAACGCGTGCGGCTGGCGCGTGCGTTTACGTTCGAGGCCGCGCACCGTTTGCCGAACGTGCCGGACGGGCATAAGTGCGCCAGGCTGCATGGGCACAGCTTTCGCGTGGAGTTGATCTGCGAAGGGCGGATCGACACCGACGCCGGTTGGCTGGTAGACTTTGCCGATATACAATCTGCGTTCAGGCCCGTGCACGAGCGACTGGATCATCGATACCTCAACGACATCGACGGGCTCGAGAATCCGACGGCCGAGCACCTGGCGATGTGGATATGGAAACGCGTAAGACCGAACCTGCCCGCGCTGGTTCAGGTCACAGTTGCTGAAACCTGTACGAGCCGCTGCGAGTATCGCGGCGCCGGCTGAACGAAGTCGATGGTGGTGAAGTTCCCAAGGCAATGGAGGAGTAACACGGTATGAGAATGCACAGAGGGCTTGCGATTCTCGCAATCGCGGTGTTTGGCGCCGGTGCGCTGGCGTTGTGTCCGGACAAGGACAAGGCAGGCGCCACGACGGACGCCACGTTGGTCAAGTCCGGATGTCCGCACGCCAAGACGGTGGCGCAGAAGGGCGACGGTGCGGTGCCGCCGTGCTGCGCCAAGGCCAAGGCGCAGGCCAAAACGGTCGCGGCGCCCGCTTCCGCCAAGTCGGGCAAGAAGGGTTGCTGCGCCAAGGCCAAGGCCAAGGCACAGGTGAAGACCGTCGCGGCGCCCGCTTCGGCCAAGTCAGGCAAGAAGGGTTGCTGCGCGAAGGCCAAGGCCAAGGCACAGGCCAAGACGGTCGCCGCGAAGGGCGACGGCACGAAACCCTGCTGCGCCAAGGCCAAGGCGAAGACCGTTGCGGCCGCGGGTACGGCCAAGAAGAAGGGTTGTTGTGCGAAGTCGGCGGCGAAGATCGCCGGCACCGAAAAACTGCAGGCGATTCTCGCGTCGATGCCGTCCATGACGTTCCGCGTCGGCGACGTCAAGACGGGTTGCTCCAAGCAGGCCGCAGCGCTCGTGGCCGAGAAGCACGCGAAGCTGACCTACCTCGTCGGTGACGAGGCATTCGAGGACGAAGCCGCGGCGCTGGCCCGGCTCACGTCCGCGCTCGATGAAAAGGCGGCCGAGTTGCTCTCCATGCAATTCGCCGTTGGCGACCAGTGCAGCCGGTGTCCGGTGACGGCCAAGGAGATGGCCAAGAAGGCGCACAAGGCGATGATGTATCGCGTCGCCGGTTTCGATTTTACCGACAGGCAGGCGGCGGCCTCGGCGCTCAAGAAGGCTCAGGATGCCGCGGCCAAGGTCGCGATGGCGTTCAAGGTCGGTGACAAGGTATATCAATGCGGGAAAACGGCCGGGGCCACGGCCAAGCAAGCCGACGCCAAGGTGACGTACGTCATCGGTGACCAGGAGACGCCGTGCTCGAAGCGCGCGGCGCAGCTCTTGGCGGAGACCAAGATCAAGACCATCGTCGAGACGGTCGCGAGTGAGGTCGTCAGCTCGTCGTGAACGGTCGGGGTGCGATCGACACGAGGTAGACCGCATCCGCCGGATGGCATCCGCATCCGGATGTGGTCCGTAGTGTCGAATCGGTGTATGGTAGGGCCCGAGGCCATATGACCTCGGGCCCTTTTTTTCGGCGCGTGGGGCCGAGCGGGTGAGATGACGTGCGTTGACACAACTGGATCTCCGGGTCCTGGGGTACGGCTCAGCCGCGACCGTGTGCGATCGGCCGAGCGAGCCCGCGACGTCAAGTGTTTCAGAGTCGTTGCGATGTGGATGTTGATCGGCGGCGCGGGGCCCTGCACGGCGTGGTGGAGGCGGCCGATGGGTGACGGTTCGCGCCGTGCGCGGCGGGCTGCGGCGGCGCTGGTGATGCTCGTGGCGGCCGGGTGTGGGGACTTTGTGCTCAACCAGACGGCATCGCTGGGCGGCAGCAGTCCGGGCAGCCGGGGCAGTGTTCGTGTGGTCTTCATCAACAACACGCCGCACCGCGCGGTGTTTACGGCGGGCGGGTTTGATCCCGCGGACCAGGCCTTCGCACCGGAGGACTTCGTGCAGTTTTCGTCGGGCGGCGGCGGGATGACACTCGATGGCGACAGCCAGAGCGACATCCTGACGATGACGTGCGCGCGCGTGGTCGGCGTCGGGTCGCCGACGCTGCTGGAGCTCATCGATCGGAACCTTCCGGACGCCGAGGTCGATGCCGCAGCGTTCGTCACGGGCGTACGCTTCGTGAACGGCGACGCGGGGGACGAGCCCGTCGGTACGGCGCCGCCGTTGGAAGCCCTCATCGGCGTGGATTTCCCGTGCAACGCGCTGCTGATCTTCCGGCTTGAATTCGATGATTCCCCGGGCGGCGATCCGTTTCGCGTCGACTTTGACGTGATTCCCGCGGCGTCGTCCCGGTAGCAACCGCAGCGATGGTCTTCCTTCACGCGGTCTGGACGGACGGCAGGTTGCACATCTGGGCCGAGCGCCGGAACGGCGCCGCCGCCAGCGATGCCGCGCCCGCATCCGACCCGCCTGTTCGCGACGGCATCCACACCGCCGCCGCGCCGAGCGATCGCGAGCCGGGTGTGCCCCAAGAACCGGCGACGACCGCGGGTGCGCGAAGTGGGTCCGCCATGTCGCCGGTGCACGACCGTGCATCGCAAGCACCCGCCGACGCCGCGGGGCGGGGCGACGCACCGCGCTTGTCCCGCGTGCGATACCTCCCACACGCTGCGCTGCGAAGCACGTTGGGCGACCTCTGGGACAGCCTGCTCGTCGTTGGCGCGCGCGACGCGCGACTCACGCTGCTCTGGCCGCACCGCGCCGGTGAACCGATCGCGCCGCCGGATCCAGCGGCGCACCGACCGTCGGACGCGTGTGACGAGACAGATGGCGACGTACCGGCGGTGTCGTTGCGGCCGGTCGACATCCCGACGCTCGCATTCGGCCCGCCGGACGCGGTGGATCTGCTCACGTCACCACCGGCGCTGGGCGGACACGAGGCCCAGACCGGCGCGTCGTTGCGCTACTGGTCTTGCGTGGCGGGCCTGACGGTC
>JBHHVO010000287.1:0-4429 GCA_046754365.1 Phycisphaerae bacterium
GCCGTTCTTCGACACCGGGTTCTACGCGCAGGACGTCTTCGTCGGCGGCAACAACGCCACGCCCGTCGGCGCGTCGCTGCTCCTGGGCACCATCACGATCGACACCACCGGCATGACCCCGGGCGCGTACCAGGTCAAGATCGACCATACCGTCGACTTCGACATCAGCGCCCTCGCGCTCCAGGGCACCAAGGATTTCCTGCTCGGTACCGCGACGTTCAACATCGCCTGCGCCGTCAGCGCAGAATGCGACGACGGGCTCTTCTGCAATGGCACCGAAACCTGCGTCGCCGGCATCTGCCAGTCCGGCACGCCGCCCGCCGTCGACGACGGCGTGCCCTGCACCATCGACGCGTGCGACGAAACCAACGATGTCGTCGTCCACACGCCCAGCGACGCACTCTGCGACAACGGCGTGTTCTGCGACGGGGTCGAGACGTGTCACGCCACGCTCGGGTGCCAGTCCGGACCGCCCGCCGACTGCACCGCGCTCGACGGCCAGTGCGTCGTCGGCACCTGCAACGCCGTCACCGATCTCTGTGAGGCCGTGCCCGCAAACGAAGGCGGCGCATGCGACGACGGCGTACCCTGCACGCAGGACGTCTGCCAGGGCGGCGTCTGCGTCGGAACCAACATCGCCCAGATCACCGTCCAGCTCGAAATCGACGGCCTCGCGCCGCTCACGAACGTCACGAGAGACGTAACCTTCACGATCACCGAGTGCCCCGCAACCGTCGACACGCGCGTGGTGCCCGTAACCTTCTCAAGCGGGCTCGGCACCGCCGTCCTCACCAACGTCAACACCGCCGCGACGTGGCTGAGCGCGCGCGAGGGCCATACCCTCACACGACGCGCGCCCGTCGCGTTCACCACCTGCACGCCGACCGTCGACCTCACCGGCGCCGGCGCGCTCGTGTCCGGCGACTTCCAAGCACTCGCGACCGCCCAGGACGGCCTCGTCGATATCGAGGACTTCGGCATCCTCGCACATAACTTCGGCCTGCCGGTCACCCCCGGCGGCGCCGACGCCGCGACCGGCGCCGATGCCACCGGAGACGGCCTGCAAAACGCCGACGACTTCGCCGTGCTCCAACAGAACTTCTTCCTCACGGGTGACGCGGCCGACGGATGCCCGGGCGGCGCGCCGGGCCCGATACCCGCGCCAAGCCCGCGACCGGACGTTATTTCGTCGTTCCTCGGCGACGGCTACCCCAACCCCCGCCCGAACCCCACCACAAACCCCCCCACGCCGCGCGGGGCCCCCGCGACCGCGCGGCCCGACACGCAGCCCGCCACGACCGGCGGCGCGATCCGCCGCTAGCGGTTGGCCACACCCGGTTGTGGCGGTTCTTGGTCCGATCCGCACCGGGCTCGTGCGGACGATCGCGAAGCGCACACGAACCGGCGCGAACATGCACGGCGCGCGTCCCCGTATGCCGTGTCATCCGGATGACATCCGCCCGGCCCCGGACCGCAACCGAGGGGACACGTCTCGACGCGCTGCCGCCCGCCGGCCACGACGCAGGGCCCGCGCCCGGCGCTACGCCGGTTCCCGCATACCGTGTTCGATGACCGATTCCATGGCCGCGCGGAACCGGTCGATCTCACCGAGCGTCGTATACGTATTCGGCGTCACGCGGATGCCGTCGACTTGCTCGTGCCGGATCGCGGTTACGACGATCCGGTGTCGCCGGAACAGGTAGCCGCTCAGGGCGGCCGAGTCCACGCCTGAGATGCCGACGGTCCCAATGCCGCACGACTGCGCCGGATCCAGACTCGTATACACCGTCACACCCTCGTGCGCCGCCAACCGCCGCGTCCAACGCTCCCGCAGATACCGCAACCGTGCGGCCTTACGCTCTGCGCCGATCCCACCGTAAAACGCGAGCGCCTCCGCGATCGCGAGGCGCGGCGCCGCCGGGTGCGTCCCGATCTCTTCGAACTTGCGGATGTCATCCACGGTCGGATCCGGCGCCGCCATCATCGGCCAGAGGCCGGCGATCTTCGACTTCCGGACGAAGAGAAACCCCGTGCCGATCGGCGCGCTGAGCCACTTGTGGAGGCTCGTGCCGTAGTAGTCGCAGTCGAGGTCGCTGTGTCGGAACGGGAAATGCGCGAACGCATGGGCCCCGTCGACGATGACTTGGATGCCATGGCGCCGCGCCAGGTGAACGATCCGCCGGATCGGAAAAATCTGCCCGGTGAGGTTCGTGATGTGACACACGAGGATGACCTTGGTCCGCGGCGTGATGTTGTTCTCGAAGAGCGTGACGAGTTCGTTCGGATGATCGGGCGGGGTCGGGATCGGAAACGTCTTGAGCACGATGCCTTCCCGGAGCTCGCGCTGTTTGAGCGTGTTGAGCATGCGCGGATAGTCGTGCGACGTGCTGAGCACCTCGTCGCCGGGCTTCAAATCCAGACCATACAGGCAGATCTCCAAAGACTCGCTCGCGTTCCGCGTGAGCGCGATCTCCTCCGCGTCGCAGCCGAACACCCGCGCGATCTCCGCGCGAACCGTCTCGACCTGCGGATCGAGCACCTGCCACAAATGCCGCGACGGCGCGTGGTTCGTAAACGCCAGGTGCCGCCGCATCGCATCCATGACCGACCGCGGCGCCGGCGCGACGCCGCCGTTGTTCAGGTTGCTGATCGACCGGTCCACGTCGTACGCCCGCTGCACCTGAAACCAGAAGTCCTCGTTGCCCGCGAGCTCATCCGCCGACGCACCGCCCGCGTCACGCACCGCCGCCTGGACCCGCGCCAGCGCGTCCTCCCGCAGCACGGCATACCCCAGCGCCGCCGTCGCGGCCGCCGATGTCAGAAACCGCCGCCTCGTCGTCGTCATCGCGAATGCTCCCGTGTTACCTACCCCGGCGCGATCCCATTACGAACCCGGTCCCAGTCCCACCCGCGTCGCATCGGACCCACGTCGCGCGCGCCGGGTGTGACAAGCGTACTCGCGCGATGCGTCGCGCGCCCGCGCGTCCGATCCGGTCGCGGCGTCAGATGCCTGTGTCTTTGACGCCCGCAGGTTCGCACGTACGATGTGATGCGCCATGTTGTCACGGCTGCTACTCCTGTCCGCCGCGCCGCTTCTCGGCACGGCACCAAGCATAACCCCGTCGGCCGACAGGGGAAGCGCGGCGCTTGAGTTCGTCAACGCCGTCGCGTACGACATCACCCAACGCATCACCGTCACGAACCAGGACGTCGCGGCACTCGATCTTCTCGAGCTCAATCTCCCGGTCCCGCTCGACTGGCCCGAGCAACGCGTCGCCCACGTCCACGTGACCGGCGACCGGCCGCGCCGACTCCGCGACGTCAACCAATGCGGTATGATCGTCCGCAGCCTGTATCTTGGTCCCAAAGCCCTGCCGGGACCCGGCGAAACGAGATCGCTCGCGGTGACATACCGCATCACGCGCAAAGCGATCCGGACGAACGCGAAGCTGCTTGGCGCGCGCACGTACCCGCCGTACGACACACAAAGTCGCCTGTATCGCCTCCATACGCGCAGCGAGAAGCTCATCGAAGCGGACGCCGACGAGATCATCACGCTCGCCGGAAACCTCAAGGCCCGCACGCGGGGTCCCTATCATTTCGCGAGGGCGGCGTATGACTACGTGATCGACCACACCGCGTATGTCACCCCGTCGCCAAGCCACGGCGCCCGCGAATGCCTCGCGAACGGCCGCGCGGATTGCGGATCGTACACGGCGTTGTTCGTCGCCCTGTGTCGCGCCGCCGGTGTCCCCGCCCGCGCCGTGGCCGGCTGTTGGGCGAGCGGCGAAAACCAATGGCATTGCTGGGCGGAGTTCCTCCTTCCCGGTGTGGGTTGGGTTCCGGTCGATCCATCCGTGGGCGACCGCGGTCCGCACGAGCGTGCGTACTACTTCGGGAATCTGGACAACAATCGCGTGAGCCTGGCGAAGACGTTCAACCTCACGGTGACGGCGACGAAGGGCAGCACGGACCTCGGGTTCGTGCAGGTGGGTACGTGGTGGTGGTATCCTGCGCCGGGGAGCACCGGGTCGAAGATGGCCGTTGCACACGGGTTTCTCGGCACGCGCGTAGACGAGTGAGCTCGGGGCCGATCGACGGTCGCGATACGCGAGCGGATGGAAATGCTCGGGTGGCGGCGTCCGGGGTGCCGGGTCGTTTCCGTAGGAAACCCTGGGGGACGGATCGGGTCGCGGGAAGCCATCGGCGTGTCTGTCCGTCCCGGTTCGATGCCGGATTGCGCGATCTGAGCCGCCGGGTGCGCCGGCCGTTGGTGGTCCGTCGTGGTTCATGATCTTGCTGCCCTCATTCATCGCGCCGCATCGGCCGGCGCCTCGTTGACCGGCTGCCGATTGGCCGGCTCGTAATTGACCACGCGCCGTGGGTCGCGCGGCTCCGGGTGACGCGGTGCACCGTCTTGCGTCCACAC
>JBHHVO010000288.1:0-4427 GCA_046754365.1 Phycisphaerae bacterium
GTCGCCGGGAACGTGAACTGCGGCTGCACCGCCGTCGGGTCCCACAACGGATCGAGCGTCGCGTCAAACCCCGTCAGCGATCCGCTCTGGACCCAACTGTACGTCAGCCCAAGACCGATCGACGCCGTACCGTCGAGCGTCGCGAGCGACCCCGTCGGAACGACAATCGTCCCGCCCGCCGCAGCGAGTACCGGTGGAATCGCACCCACGATCGTCGTCGGTGCCGTCGCCGTCCCGCCCTGCGACGAGCTCACCGTCACGCTCGCGGGTGGTACGGCCCCGCATGCGCCGGCACCTAGCGCGATCGTCGCGGTCCCGACCGTCGGTGCGGCGGGATCCACCGCCAGGCCAACCCCGCCGGTCGAAAGGCTCGCGCCGCTCTGCGCCGGATCGGTGACCGACGCCGTGATCGCCAACGTGTTCGCCCCGAGGTCCACCGTCGCCTTCTGAATCTGGATGTTCGCGTTGAGCGCATGCGTCGACGACCGCGGCGGCGTGTCGGTGAAGTTCGTCACCGTCACCGTTGGGTGACCGCTGCCGGGCACCGCCGGATCGACCGTCGCCGGATCGATCGGCGGGATGAAGCTGCTCGGCATCAACACATGCGAGAAGTAATGGCCCGTGCCGTCACCGCACATCGGAATGTCGCCGACGATGCCGGGAATCGTGAGCCGGATGTCCTGGTTCTCGAACGAACTCGCCCACACATTGATCTGCGTGGAATTCGAGCCGAGCGTCAGGTCACGCGTATACGTCGCGCGATCGACCTGCACGCCAAGCTTCGTCGCCGGCTTCGCGAGAATCGTGAGGTCTTCCGAGATCGTGCAGTTATCCGCGATCCGCGCGAGCCCGGGGAACGTCGCGTCAATGTTCGTCTGGACATACACGTCATACGCGTCGAACGCCGCAACCATCGCAGGCATCGTCGGGTCACACTGGAAGAAACTCGGCACCCGCGTGCTGTTCACCGTCGACTGCACGATGCCCGCGTCGGGGCCGACAACGCTGAAGAAGTTCGTGCCGAACGGGCTCCCGGTCGCCGGACCGCCGCCGCAGAAGTCGCCCAGGTACGTCTGCGTGTTGACCGGACCGATCGGCGCGCCGGTCGCCGGATCGACCGGTGCGGGCGCACCGGCCGCCGGCGGCGGGTTCACCGACGTCATGAACACACTCTGAATCGAACTCAGCGGGTCCCTGAGCGGCACACCCTTCCAAAGGAAGATGTCGTTCGTGAAGTTGATGTTGCTGATCGCGGCCCCGGCCTGGTCCGCCTCCGCCTCCGCATACGTGACGCCGAACGGATACGTGATCTGGTAGAGCTGCCCCGGCGTCGCGTTGTCGACGCGGACGCGGTACCGCACGAACACGATCTGCTCGCCGTCCACGACGTTACCGAGCCCGTCAAACGCACCCTCCAGCGCCGTCGTCAGCACGGAGCGCGTGTTGTCGAACTCGATCATGATCGACTCGGCGAGTTCGTAGAAGTGCTCGTCCGGGAAGTTGTCGGGAAACGACTGCGGCAGGTTCGGGTTCGGCAGGTCCAGCAGTGGGTCGACGCACGCCGGACACGGCGGCAGAACCGCCCCGGTCTCCGGGTCGATCACAAGCGGCGGGGTTACGTCCGTCGTGTCGAAGCACATCTCCAACACGAGCCCGTTCGCGTCTTCCAGCCACATCGGATAGCCGTGGACCGGATCGGTCGGACCGAACCGCGCCATCGGCGCCGGATCCGTTACGTCGAAATCCAACACCTGGGCGCGTGCCGTGCCGGCAGCCGCGACAACAAACCCAAGTGCGCATGCCGCAACGACCGATAGGGATACCCCACGCGGTGTCAGCGAAACAGTCCTATAAGGTCTCCACGTACGTTTACATCCTGACATTGTCTCCAACCTCCTACTTACCCGAACCGCAGCTCTATTACGGTGGCGACACGAACGTTTCGCGCGTCCACGCTATCGGTCCCACCGCACCGGCTAACCAACTCGGCGAGTCCTATAGCTCATTGAATGGACGCCTACGGCACACGGCATACCAGTCGGGCTTCCTTTTCGGACGCAATGCCGAAAAACCACGTTCCGCCCCCCAGAAACGCGTTTCCCGACGCGCATCACGCGGTCGCGGGCGTGTTGCCCGATAACCGAACGAGCGTTCGCCAACGCCCCATATCGCCAATGTCTGATATTTCGGGAGATGCCCGCGGTCGACGTGGGGGCGGCGGCGATCAGGCCTGTCCGCGCCGCCCCGCGAAACCGGCGGGCGGACGCGCCGTCGCGGACGCCGCAAGGGCCGATAAAACGTGCACGCGCAGCAACGCGACGGCCGTTCGGATCCGGGATCGCACGCCACGGCCGCGTCGCGCCGACGCGCGGCTATTGCGCTGACGTCGCCGCACGCGTGAAATCGTAACGCCGCGACTGCGCGAAGAACGCGAGCGGGTTGTCGTACACGATCCGCCGGATCACGGTGTCGTCGTATCCGCGGGCACGCATCGTCCGGATGAAGTCCGGTACCGCCATCGGGTTGCTCGGACCCCAGTCCCCCGCGCTGTTGACCATGACGCGGTCGGGGCCGTACCGCCGGATCATGTCGACGGCCCGCTCGGGCGTGCACTTCGTCGTGGGATACAGCGTCATGCCGACCCAGCATCCAGCGTCGAGCGCGTGCTTGATCGTGTGTTCCTCGACATGATCGATGAGCACGCGGTGGGGTGGGATCCGCGCGTCGCCGCCGAGCATATCGAGGATCATCCGCGTACCCTTGTACTTGTCCGCCAGATGCGGCGTGTGCACGAGGATGAGTTCGTCGGTCTTCGCCGCCAGGTCGACGTGTTCCAGGAAGATCGTCGCCTCGTTCTTCGTGTTCTTGTTGAGCCCGATTTCACCAATCCCGAGCACCCCCGGCCGGTCGAGAAACTCCGGGATCATCGAGATGACCTCACGGGAGAGCGCGACGTTCTCCGCCTCCTTCGCGTTGATACACAACCACGCCATGTGGTGCACGCCGTACCCGGCCGCGCGCCGCGGCTCAAAGTCCGTGAGCTGACGGAAGTAATCGTGAAACGCATCGGCCGAGCCGCGGTCGAACCCCGCCCAGAACGCCGGCTCCGACACCGCGACGCACCCCGCCCGCGCCAGCCGGACATAGTCGTCCGTGATGCGCGACACCATGTGAATGTGGGGGTCGACGTAGTCCATTGCGGTTTCCGCTGCACGCTCGCGCCGGGTTCGTCTCCGCGACACCGACCCTCAAGCGCCGACACGCCGCCCGACATGTCAATGCCGATCCGGTTCGGCCGCCGCGCCGCGTGGCGAACATCATGCCGCGACCGAACACATCAGGCAACCGAGACCAGGCGTAACGCCGCCGGGCCGCGTCCGATCATGGAACACAAACCCGTCTCGCCACGGGACGCGCGGATCTCCCGCGAGCCGGTGCAACGCCGTTCGCTCAACCGATGCCCGGCGCGTTCCGTGCAACGCCGGGTGATTATGACGTGCGTCGCTTGCCACGACGCCTGGTTACGAGGATATTACATGCGCATGGGCTAGAATAACCCACCGTCGACGTCCCTGGTCCGGTGTCGCATGCTCGGTATCGCCCGCGGGCTTCGTGCCGCGCGACGCGTGCCGCGGCAGCGCCGCGTACGACAGCGACGACGGGTACCGCGTGCCGCGCCGGCTTGTTGGCGAGCATACGGGTGGAGTATCGGACGGCGTGGGCCTGGCGCGCAAACGCGGGGACGACGCGCGTCCGGGGTCGAACATGGAGACATTGGGATGAGTAGCGTTGCGCGATGCGTCATAGGGTGCGGTGCGGCGGCCGTCGTGTGGAGCGCCGCCGCGGCGCGGGCCGAGCGGCTCGAGTTCAACTTCAAAGACCCCAAGGGCGTCAACGCGACGCAGTTCATCCTCGATTCCCCGCTCGAACCCATCATGGGGCTCGCGGCCGGTGTCGGCGGCAAGGTCACGTTCGACGCGGCCAACCCGAAGGCCATGTCCGGCCGGATCACGATCGCGTCCAAAAGCATCCATATCGAAAACCGCAACATGCAGCAGAAGGCCCACAGCGCACCGTGGCTCGACGTCAAGGGCTACCCGGAAATCAGCTTCAAGATCAGAGAGGTCGTCAGCGCGAGGCAGCGCGATGACGGCGTACACGACCTGACCGTCGTCGGCGACTTTACGTGCAAGGGCCACACGAAGGAGCTCACCGTCCGGATCAAGGCGACGTACCTGCCCGGCAAGCTCGGCCGGCGGCTCCGTGGTCAAAACGGCGACTTGCTCGTGTTGCGGTCGAGCTTCACGATCAAACGGTCCGACTTCGACATCAATCCGTCCATCGGCGGCGACTCCGTCGCGGACGACGTCCAGATCCGCGTCACCGTCGACGTCGAGCGCGCCGCCGGCCAGAACATGCGCACTGCC
>JBHHVO010000289.1:0-4426 GCA_046754365.1 Phycisphaerae bacterium
GGCACACCCGGCGACAAGCCTGTCCTTGATACGATCAACGCCCGGCGGATGCGCCTGTATCCGCCGGGCGTTGGCTTTTGTCATCGCGCCTCGCGCGTTCATGCGGCGCAGCGTTTCACCGCAACGGCCCGGCGCAACGGCGACACCCGCGCAGGATGACCACCGGCCGACGCCGCCGATACGCCCCGACGCGCCGCCTACACCGCCGCGATACAATCGATCTCGAGCCTCGCGCCCGGTACCACGAGCGCCTTGACGATCACCGTGGATCGTGCCGGCGGATCCGCCGGAAAGTACGCGATGTAGATCCGGTTGAACGTCCCAAAATCGCGTTCGTCCGTAAGAAAGCACGTACATTTCAACACGCGTGCCATCGTCGATCCGGCCGCCTCGACCGACGCCTTGAGGTTCTCCATCGCCTGACGGCACTGCGGCGCGAAATCCGCGGACGCCAGGTCCCGCGTACCCGGTTTCTGCCCGACAACGCCGGACACGTGGGCGACGCCGCCGAACACCACGGCCCGGGAAAACGTCGGGTACGGGCTACCCGGAACCACACGCCGGTCACCACCCGCGCGCAACGCGGAACCCGGCGCGGCTGGACCGATCGCGGCGCCACCCACAGCCAAACCCAGGCCGGACCCCGCCGCGGCCGGGTCCGCGCCGGAACCCCGCGCGGCGGTGCCGATCGCGGACGCCGGTACGGCGGCTCCGATGACGGCGGCCGGGGCGGCTACGGCGAGGCCGCCCAGAAACGTACGTCGTGACGTGTCGTCGGCTGTCATGTATACCTCCTCGTCAAAGATCGGGTGTCAATGCGTGTCACTGTTTCCGTGGCCGAAGCGCACCCGCGCCGGGCGTGGCGTGACACACGCCGAGCATGGGATCGCACACTGTCCATGACGGTCCGACGACGCCGACCGCGGGTCCGTAGCGTCCGCCCCCTGTGGCGGACGTCGGCCGACGACACGCCCTCGAAGTCCCGCGACCGCCACGGCGCCGGGCCGCACGACGCTACGCGTCCTTGCCGAACCGGAATATATCCGGCCGCGCGACGGTGAGATAGTCGGTCGTCGCGAGGATGATCGAGTCGGTAAGCGTTCCGGCGTTGAACGCAATGCGGTCGTTCCGGGCGACGGATTCATCCACGAACAGGTCGAAGGGGAGTACGGGCCGACCAAACGGCGGCACGCTGCCGGGCACGAGACCGGTCCGGTCGGCGAGTTCCGCCGGGGTCGCGAACCGGACCTTCTTAACGCCGAACCGTCGCTTGACGGCCGACGCGTCGAGTTTGAGCGGGGCGCTGAGTACGAACAACCGGAACGTGTCGCCGGTCTTGATGAGCAGCGCCTTGCCGCCGACGCGGATGTCCTCGCCGCGAACCGCCGCCGACTCCGCGGACGTGTAGGTCGGCTCGTGGTGGAGTTCGCGGTACGTCACGCCCGCCTCGGTCAGCAGCGTGCGAATCGTTTGCAGGTGGTCTTGGTCCATGCCGTACCGGGCCCGCCGACGGCCTCCCGCCGGGCCCGTGCATGATACTAATAGTGGAGTGATTCCGGAATCATGACGCGTTTCTGAACCGCGCCCCGACCGGCGTCGCTCATACGAGCGCTCGGGTGGTGCGGCTGCCCCGTCCTTCGGCGCAGCCGCAGGCTCGGGAACGGACAAAGACGCTCGCTCACCGGCGCCATCGGCTCCCCGCGCTGCTGCGGAAACGTGGGCCACCCGGCAACAACGAAACGCCACCCACATACCGGGTCGGCCGCTACGGCATCGACACGGTCCCACCGTCATCCGGCATCGGCGGAGGCGGCGGACGGTCGGCATCGGCATCGTCGGGCGACGCCGCCCCGAAGATGAGTGTCGCCGGCGGTGCGGCGCCGCCGAGTCCATCCAGCGGTGCGGCGTGGATGCTCGATTCCGTGATCGCGTACACGGCGTCATCGATGAACACGCCGCGTGTGAACATCGGGTAGTAGTACAACGCGTCGGCAAACCGCGTGTCGATCCGGCCGAGCTCTTCGAACCCCGCGTCCGTGGAAACCGAAAACACGACAACACCCTGGAACGAATCCGGATCGAACACCGGCGCGTCGATCACCGCGTCATCCGGCGGGGCGTCATCGGCGGCGTCGTTCGGAACGTCGTCCGGCGGTGCAGTTGGATCCGCCGGCGGCGCGGCGTCGTCGGCATCATTCATGTCCCCATCGACCGTTGCGCTTGCATCGGGGTCCTGCACCGCGTCCTCGTCCACCGCGTCCGACGGCGGCGGGTCCACCTCGATTGGTTCAACGAACATCGGCGTCCCGAACATGGACACCGGCAGCGCGACGAGACCTTGCTCGGCGAAATACGTCAACGCCTTGGGATTCCAAAGCGCCTCGGAGTCCGCGCCCTGCGCACCGATCACCGCCAGGTGCGTGAGCACCGGATCGGCGAAGTCGCTCACGTCGAAGATGGAAAGCTGCACACCGCCGCCGAAGAAAAACCCGTCTTCCGGGATGTACCGCCCGACCGTCAGCAAATGGTCGTCATCGATCGGTATGATATGCGTGGAAAACCCGGGCACCTTGAGCTCGCCGACGAGCCGAGGGTTCGTCGGGTCCGAAAGGTCCAGCGTAAACAGCGGGTCGATCTGCTCGAACGTCACGAGGTAGCCGCGGTCGCCCGTGAACCGCGCCGACTGAATCGTCTCACCGGGCGCGATGTTCTCGATCCGGCCGGTGATACCAAGCCCGGCGTCCGTTTCCGCCAGGACATACACCCCGCTCGCCGGCTCGGTGAAGCCACCGCGCGCGAACCGCGCGCCGAGCGACGTCGCTACGCGAAGGCGGTGGTCATGCTCACCCATCGCGTATTGATTCAGGATCCGCCCCGGCACGCTCCCCGCCGCGACCGGCACGACGCCGCCGTCGGTGTACGTGAATTTGTAGATGTCCGTCGTCTCGCGCAGCCCGCCGAACGGGTTGTAGTCCGTGTCCGTCAGGTACAGCGCGTCGGTCGACGCATACACGAGACCAGGCTCCGCCACGATGCCGATCGCTTGGAACGCGCCGTCACCGGCGACGTCCATGCTTACGATCGACACGACGCCGAAGCCGTCCGGATCGGCGGGCCGGTACATGGAAGACCACGTCATGACGTGGCCCGCGCCGGCCGGGCCGTCGGGGGTTGTCCGGGCGAACTTCGGCAGTAGTGTCTCGACGTCCATCCCGCGCACGTCCAGCTCCGGCCGGCCGAGCATCGGCATGACATCGATGAAGAATCGCTGGTAGTTCGCGATCACGACATGCAGCGTCCCCTCGATCATCCGGCTCGACGTCAGCGTGCCGTCAAACCGCGTCTCCGACACTACGCGCGGCGCGGCCGGGTCCGCTACGTCGATGATCGTGACGATCGTCGCCGGCCTGGTGTACACGACCGGGAAGATGCCGACAGGCACATCGCCATCCACGATAATGGCGCCGTGCGCGTCGCCGTCAGGCGGCGCCGCAACGCCCTCCACGGTCTCCGCGTCGACCACCTCCTCACCCACCATGCCGGGCGATCCGAGCATGTGAAAGTCGCCGCCGAACGTGCCGGTCAACGCGATGACCCGGCCCTCACGGAGGTAGATGTCCCGTCCGAACCCCGTCACCGCGACGCTGCCGACCTCGGCCAGGTCATCGAGCGGCGCGGCGTCGACGATCCGCAGCGTGTGGCCGTCGAGGATGTAGAGGTACGTCCCGTCGGTCTTCACGACGTCGGATTCGTCGACGCCGATCTCCTGCGTCGTCGTCTCGGAGAATCCACCCGCCGTGCCCGGGCCTGCCGCCGACGGCGCTTCGGCGGTCACACCGTCGAACCCCGCCGCGCCGGGGACCGGCATACCGACCGCGACGTCGAAGTCCATGTGCATCACCCCGATGCCCATATCCTCGTGGCGGGCCGTGATCTCACCGCTAAAGTAGTCCAGCAATTCCTGCTCTGACGTGAACGGCCGCAGCGCCGCCTCACCCGTCTCCCCGGTCGGGTCACTCGGCGGTGGACCGAATAGCGCGTCGCATCCCACCAGGAACCCACCCGCCACCATCACCGAGAACAATCGTCGCATCGGAGTCGCTCCTTCCGTGCTGACAAGCCATGCGGGTAACAGGGGCCCGCCCGGCCACGGATCGCCGCGCGGGAACCCGCATAACCTCTCCATACGCCCGCGGGCGTTCTTACCCGCCGCATGCCCGGCCGCTTGGATCGTACGGACGCGGCAAGTGACAGGTCAAGGCCGGATATGTGTGGGTTTGTCCGTTTCGGACCGCGGAAGCCTCGTTGCGGTCGCCGGAGGGGCGCCAACATGGAATCCGGAACGCAATCGGAGCCCCGAGCGCCCGCGAGCGCGGTATCCGGTGTCACATCGGGATCGGTGATACCCCCGCGCGCTGGGAGCGCC
>JBHHVO010000290.1:0-4394 GCA_046754365.1 Phycisphaerae bacterium
GGGATACGTCCGGCACGGGGGCCGGACGCTACGCATGGGGGGCGGGCGGTACGGATCGGGGGGGATGCGTCCGGTACGGGGGGCGGGCGGTACGGATGGGGGGGGATACGTCCGGCGCGGGGGCCTTGGTTGGCGTGCCGGTGGGATCGGCGCGTGATCGGGGGGTACGTCCGGCACGGGGGCCGGACGCTACGCATGGGGGTGGGCGATCATGCGGCGTAGAAGCGCTGCGGTGCGCCCGGCCGCGCCGGGGATCCGGATCGGGCGAACCGCCCGCGCGAGCGCCTCGGCGATGGCTGCGCGGGCGTCCGTGTCCTGGAGCAGGCGGATCGCGTGTTCGGCGATCGGCGCGGCCGATCGGTAGTAGGGCATGAACTCGGGGACGATGGTTCGCCCGGCGAGGATGTTCGGCAAGGACAGGTGGGGCGTGTTGACGATCCACCGCCCGATCGCGTGATAGAGCAGCCGTGACGCGTTGTACATGACGATCATGGGGCGTTCGTGGAGCGCGACCTCGAGCGTCGTCGTGCCGGAGGCGACGAGGACCAGGTCGGCCGCGCGGATAAGCTCGGCGAGCCGCGCGCGCGGTGTGCTCACGGCCACGCCGGCGGAGGCGACGGCCGGTTCGATAATCGGGGCGACGTCCCGGTTCGCGACCGAGGCGGCGAACACCGCGCCGGGCATGTCCGCGGCGATTCGCCTGGCCACGTCGAGCTGACCGGGCAGGACCTCGCGGACGACGTGGCGCCGCGACCCGGGTAGGAGGGCCACGACGGGGCTCCCCCGGCCGCGGATCGCGCGGATGACATCGAGGTCCAGTTGCTCGGACGCGACCGCATCCGCGAGCGGATGGCCGACGTACGTCGCGTCGACACCGCGATCCCGAAAGTACGCCTCCTCGAACGGGAGGATGACGGCGAGGTGATCGACGCGGTCGCGGAGCCTGTGGATGCGGCTTGCGCCCCATGCCCAGAGCTGCGGCGCGATGTAGTAGAGCACCGGGATGCCGACGGCGTTGGCGCGTGCGGCGAGCGGGAGGTGTAGCGTCGGCGAATCGATGACGACGGCGGCGTCGAACGGAAAGCGGCGGAGATAACGCTCGCACGTCGCGATCATCCGTGCCGCCCGCCCGAGGACGCTGACGGCCCCGAGCAGCATCGCGGCGTGACGCGTCATGTCGAAGACCGGCCAGCACCCGGCCGCCACCATGGCCGGACCCGCGACGCCGACGAATCGGACGGCTGGACAAATGGTCCGCACGGCGTGGATGAGCGCCGCACCGTGGCGATCGGCGCTGGGTTCCGCCGCGCTGATGAACACGAGCGGGCCGTCGCCGCCCGGGGGATGGTCCGGGGCGGGGCTCCGTGGGGCGCTGTCGGCGAGCGCCGCCCGGGGCGTGGTTGTGCGGCCGGGTAGGGACGATGTCGGGATCGAACACGCTGGATGTCGGGTTGCCATGCCGGTCGGAGAGTGTACTGTGTGGCGCGGCGCGTGTAATGTGCGGGTCTGCGCGGGGCCGGGACCGCGTCGTGCGTGGGGTGCGTTGCTTGTTGCCGCGAGGCCTGGAAAGACCTGACGGGGTGCACGGCGCAGTGGCGGTGCGGGCCGGTCGTATCGGTGCGCGATACGCGGGTGTTGCCCGATGCCGGTTCGGTTGACGGGATTGCGAGGGAATTCGGTGTTGTGGGGTCGGTCGAGGGCGACGCGGTGTCGCCGGTCCGGCCCGGTGCTCGCAGCGTCGCCGTGTTGCCGGCGGCGTGGGGCGTTGTGCTCAGGTTCGCGGTGATTGGGCGTCTGTGGCGTATTTTGTCGCCCTATACTTTAGGGTGACGCACTGGGTTTGTCAGGGGCCATGGCGGTTGACGTGTGGCGGGTCAAGGGTTTGGAGCGTCGGCCGCCGGCGGGTGACGTAGGGTGGCGATAGGGTTTGGCACGCGTACGGCCGCGACGTGGGGCGGCCGCTACATGAGGTGTGACACCGAGCACGTGGGTCCGCGGCCTGCGTGACGGATGGTGTTTGGGAATACATGTGATTAGCACTTGAAGCGTTGGGCGAGCGTGGTAGACTGGCGTCTTCCAGCTATCCGGTGTGTGTGTGGTGGTTGGTTCGTCTTTGGTCGTGTTGCAGGTGGAGGTGCTGTTTGCCTTCGGAGTTGGTCCGTCAGCTAGTTGAAACGGGCATTCATTTCGGGCACCGGACGAGCCGGTGGAACCCGAAGATGAAACCGTACATCTTCGGGAAGCGGAACACGATCCACATCGTGGACCTCCGGGAGACTGTGAAGGGTCTGCTGCGTGCGAAGAAGTTCGTGGCGCGCGTTGTTTCGGGTGGTGGGGATGTGCTGTTCGTGGGTACGAAGCGCCAGGCGCGACCGCACATCGTGGCTCAGGCGACGCGCGTTGGGATGCCGTACGTGGTGGAGCGGTGGCTTGGCGGGACGCTTACGAACTTCCGTACGATCCGGTCGCGTTTGTCGCGACTTGAGGGGCTGGAGGCGGCCGTGGCGGACGGTACGGCTCAGGAATACAGCAAGAAGATGATCGCGTCGCGCGATCGTGAGTTGCGGAAGATCAAACGGAACCTCGAGGGGATTCGGAACATGTCCCGGCTTCCGGGTGCGGTGATCGTGATCGACGTGCACCGGGAGCACAACGCGGTTAAGGAAGCGAAGAAACTCGGGATTCCGACGGTGTGCCTGATCGATACGGATTCGGATCCGGATTTCGCGGATGTCCCGATTCCCGGCAACGACGACGCGATGCGGGCGATCGAACTCGTGCTGACGCACATCGCGGATGCCGTGGAAGAGGGGTTGCGGGGCCGGAAGGCGCCGAAACCCGACACCACGGACGACGGCGCGACGTCGCCACCGCCGGGGCGCGCGACGGGACCACGCACGCGGGAGGCACCGACGGTCGCCGCGGTGCCCGACGCGGTGCCGTCTGGAGACGCTTCGGCGTCGTCGGTGGGGACCGGCCGCGCGGTCGGCCCCGCGGCGGATTTGACGTCGGTCGCCGCGCCGGAACAGGAAGCATCGTCGTAGCGGGGTGACTGGACGCGGCGCGGGCGCAGCCACCGACCCCTTTCAGCGATCCGGACCGAGCGGATGTGACGGCGGCGCAGGGCGCCGGTTGGTCAGGCTGTCGCCGTTTGGCGCCGCAGGTCGGGGTATAACCGGAGAAGTAGATCAACATGGCGAAGATTACCGCGCAGATGGTGAAATCACTTCGTGAGCGCACCGGGCTTCCGATGATGGAGTGCAAGCAGGCGCTCTCGGAAAACGACGGTGAGATCGAGGCGGCGAAGGCGTGGCTCCAGAAGCGGCACAAGGGCAAGATGGCGGACCGCGCCGGGAAGGCGACCGGTGAGGGACGCATCGCGGTGTGCATCAACGGCGGCGTAGGTGGGATTGTCGAGCTTCAATGCGAGACGGCACCGGTCGCGAAGAATGAGCTCTTCGTCGCGCTGGCGGATGCGTTCGCGGAGGCGGCGGCGCGGTCCGATTCGGCGACGCCGGATCCGGATGCGCTGCGGAACGCGCCGGAGCTGGACGCGAAGTTCACGGAGGCGTTCGGCCAGCTTCGCGAAGCCATGAAGCTCACGCGGGCGCGTCGCGTGGCGGGCACGTATCTGACGTCGTACGTGCATCACGACGGCAAGAGCGGGGTGCTTATCGCGCTGGACGCGGTACCGTCGTCGGACAACATCGGTCCGGATCTGTGCATGCACGCGACGTTCGCGCGGCCGATCGCGATCGATCGGGACGGTGTGCCTGAGGATCAGGTTGAGCGGGTTCGGTCGCAGGCGCGCGAGATTGCGGAATCAGAGGGCAAGAAGCCGGAGATCATCGAGAAGATCGTGGCGGGCAAGGTGAATGCGTTCTTCGGGGAACGAACCCTCATGGAGCAGCTTCACGCGCGGAGCGACGTGTACGGGAAGAAGAAGATCCGCGACGTGCTCGCATCGGCGGGCGTGGGTGCGGTGACGGATCTGGCGTTTATGAAGATCGGCGGGTAGTGGATGCTCGGGCGTGTTCGTGTGGGTTGGGGTGCCGGCGGCATGCTCGGGGGCGCGGTATGGATCGGGTCGAGCATCCGCAACGCGTCGCGTGACGATGCGGTCATGCGCCGGCGTGCGTTTGCGGGTGCGCGCTGAACGGCTTTGCGGTCGCGTAGGGACGTGTGGCCGGATCGCGTATGCGTGCGACCCCGCAGCTCCGGTATGGGATCAGGGACCAGGAACATGGCCGAGGCGAAATACCGCCGTGTGCTGCTTAAGGTGAGCGGCGAGGGGCTGTGTGGGGCTGGGAAGAGCGGGATCGACGGCGAAGCGGTTAAGCGGCTCGCGGAAGAGATCAAGCTGGTCGTGGGGCTCGGGGTGCAGGTGGGGGTGG
>JBHHVO010000291.1:0-4365 GCA_046754365.1 Phycisphaerae bacterium
TCGGATGCCTACGGCCGCCACGGGGGGCGGCCGCTACGCGGGACGGTCGCCGCGGAGGGCGGCCGCTACGCGGGACGGTCGCCGCGGAGGGCGGCCGCTACATGACGATGACGGCGAGCCAGTGCCTCCTCCGCCGAACTCTTCGCGGACTCTCTCGCACGGGGGGCCGCAGGGTCCGCGTTGCGGCCTTTGCCGCTGCGGCGGGGCGATGGGGCGCAGCATACCGCGACATGGCCGGTTCGCCAACGGCCCGCGCGCCCGCCGGACCGGGGGTGCGGTGCGGGATAACACCGGACGATCGACGGCACGGCGTTTTGCCGAGCACATTTCGTGCCGGTGCGGTGGGCGGTGGGGTGTGTGGCGAGGTTCCGTCCGCTCGGGCTCCGGCGGCGGCTGGTCGTCGCGCGACGTGGTCGTGCTGCTGGGCGGTGGGGCCGCCGGAGCGGGCGTCGACCGGGTGTGTACTCATGCGGTCGGTGGTATTGGTCGACACGCGAATTGGCGCCGTGTCGGACGTGGGGTGAGGTGACCGCGGGGGTGCGCCGTGGATCCGGTGTGGTATGGGCGCCGCGATACCGCGGTCCCGGCGCTTGCGATGGCGGGGTTACGGGACGCAGGACGCGTGCGTGTTCACGCGCGGTGTGGGTTTGGATGTCGGCCGGTTCCTTGCGGGCGCGGTACGGATCGGGCGAAGCGCCGACGGCGTGACGTGTGACCGTGGTGTGACGATGCTGTGACAATGCTGCGATGATGCTGTGACCATGCACCGAAAGGCCGCGCTACAAGTGACGCTCGTCGTGTGCGGTTGGGATCGGGATGTGCGAATGGAAGTCGGTCGATGGGACGAATCATGAAGTGCGAAGCGAAGGTGTGGCGGTGCGTGTGGGCGCGGGTGTCGTCGCTGGGGGTTGCGGTGGCGATGGTGTCGGTACAGACCGGGTGCGCGCCGCCGACGGGCGGCGGGGGCGTGGCGAATACCAACACGAACATGAACCAAGCTCCGGCGCCGGCCAACGACAACGCGGCGCCGAATGCGAACGACAACGCCGCGCCGCGGGTGTTCGTCGGGGCGGCGGTGTGCGCTGCGTGCCATACCGCAGAGCACGAGACGTGGCTCACGAGTCGCCACGAGAACGCGCTGGAGAGCCTCCGCGCGATTGGCCGGGAGACGGACGCGGCGTGTTTGCCGTGCCATACGGTAGGCTTCGGTGAGGCCGCCGGTTTCGTCGATGAGACCGCGACGCCGCACCTGGCCGGCGTGCAGTGCGAGAGCTGTCACGGTCCGTCCGAGGGTCACACGCTCGATCCGAACGACCCCGCACTGGTTCCGGCGACGAACGTGTCGGGGTTCGTGTGTGGGGCGTGCCACACGGCGGCGCACCACCCAACGTTCGATGAATGGCAGTTGTCGGCACACGCGAACTCGGTGAGTCGGGTGCAATCGAGCCCGCACGCGGCGGACGCGTGTCTGTCGTGCCATTCGGAGGCGTATCGTTTTGCGACGCGGGCGGGGGCGGCGCCGCCGGGTGTCGCGAGCGTGACGACGTCGATCGAGTGCGTTACGTGCCATGGTCCGCATGGCAGCGCGCCGTCCGACGGGACCACCGCGCCGCCGGATCACGAACTCCGCGCGCCGGTCGCCGCGCTGTGCGGTGCGTGTCACGCCCAGCCACAGGACGTGTTTCCGGACAACACGCCGCACCACGTACAGCCGGAAATGCTGCTCGCGACCGGTGCGCTGGACGCCGCGGGCGAGCCGCTCGAGCTCGCGCTCAACCACGCGCACGGGAGGCTTGTGGGGGGTGACGGCGACGATTGCGCCCGGTGCCATGTCGTGCTGCACGCGGTGCCGGACCCGAACAGTGGGAACCCGATTGCGACGTTCCATAGGTTCGACACGTATGACGATGTATTCGACGGTACCGAGGCGGAGCGAGCGGGCGGGTGTCTACCGTGCCATCTCGTCGGGTCTCCGGTGAACGACCCGAACGTTCTGGTGGCTGCGACGCGTGCGGCGTTTTCGGATCGGCTGTCGACGCTGGCGGCGGTTTTCGACGAGTTCAGTGATTCGTTTATTGATCCAGCCACGCTGAGCGATGTGGATGCTGGGCGGTTACGTGACGCGCGATTCAATTATGACTTTGTCCGGCTCGATGGGAGTCTCGGCGTGCATAACCCGGACTATGCGACCGCGGCGCTCGACGCCGCACAGGCGATCATCGACGACCTTGTGACACCGTAGTGTCGGGTCCAGGTTGAATCCGCGGGTTTTGCCGAGTGGGTGTCCGAGGTCTTTGGCGGTGCGGGACGGGGGTCCGGCGCGTCCGTCACGGCTGAAGCCATGGGGTACCCGACCCGGAAGATGGCTTGCGCCGCACCAGCAGTGGGGCACGCACGTGTGATGCACCAGCGAACGATTGTTTGGGCGGTTACGCTCGGCGTGATTACGCTCATGTTTCTTGAGTTGCCGCAGATCGTGGCGCGTCAGGATACCGTACTGCAGACGTACGGTGCGTTGGTGGAGGTCGACGCCCTTGCGCGGCAGCAGTTCGTGCATGCGATCCGGGATGATCGGCTCGTGGACGGTGCGATCCGCGGCATGATGCAGGCGTTGGACCCGTATAGCGGGTATGTGGCGCCGGACGAACTGGCGGACTTCCGGCGTCGGCGCATGGGGGAATACACGGGCATCGGCGTGGAACTCGGGATGCGCGACGGTGCGCTGACGGTGATCGCGCCGATCGACGGGAGCCCGGCGGCTCACGCCGGCGCGGCGGCGGGCGACGTGATCCGGTCGATTGACGGCGTTCCGGTTCGCGGGATGTCTGTGTTTGACGTTGATGCGCTGCTTCACGGGGCCCCCGGGACGCGCGTGGTGCTATCGGTTCGTCGGCGTGGTGTGGATGGGACGGTGCCGCTGACGATCACGCGCGGTGTCGTTCGGTGGCGGACGGTGCGGGGATGCCGCCGAAGCGCGTCCGGCGGGTGGGAGTACATGCTGGATCCGCGGCGCCGGATCGGGTACGTGCGGATCAGCGACTTCGGCGAGCGCGTGTCGCGCGAGTTCGACGCGGCGCTGAACGCGCTGCACGCCGCGGGCGCCGAGGGGCTGATCATCGATCTGCGGTTCAACCCGGGGGGATTGATGGCCGAGGCGGTGAAGCTTGTCGATCGGTTCGTGCGTGACGGTCTCATCGTGTCTACGGTGACGCGGCGCAAGGCGGTCGCGGCATACCATGCGACGCCGGAGGGTACGGACACGGAGATGGAGCTGGCGGTGCTCATCAACGGCGGATCGGCGAGTTCGTCGGAGATCGTGGCGGGTTCGTTGCAGGATCGCGGCCGTGCGATCATCGTCGGCACACGGAGCTTCGGTAAGGGGAGCGCGCAGCAGCTCATGTATCTCAAAGAGCGCGCGGCGGCGATCAAGCTTACGGTTGCGCACTATCGGCTACCGAGCGGTCGCATCATCCACCGCGCGGCGGATGCGCCGCCGAGCGCGCCGTGGGGCATCCTGCCCGACATCCCGGTGCCGCTCGACGGTGCGGCGGTGGCGGCGCTGCAGCGATCGCGGGCGGCGTTGGATCGGGCTGCCGCGGTGGAACCACGCGCCGAGGCGTCCGGACCGTCCGGGGTGCGCGAGGAGTCGGGTGTGTCCGGGGTGTCGGCGCCGCCGGCCGGTGGGTGCACCGACCCAGGGCTGCTCGAGCCGGCTGCCGGGATGATCCTAGCCGACTGCCAGCTCGTGGCGGCGCACCGCGTGTTGGCGGAACGACTCGCCCGGCGGACCGCGTCCGCGCCGTGAGCGCGCGTTTCCGCGGCGACACCTGCGATCAAGTCAGCGGGTCGATGCGTTTCGCTCGGCGGGTGCATGGCTGGTGGCGGGGTGTTTGGCCGCGGGTATGATGCGTTGTGTGTCCGAGGCATCACTGGACGACATGTTGGATCTGGCGTCGGGGCTTGCGCGCGAGGCGGTGGCGGTGTCGTTGGGGCGGCTCGATGACGCGACGGCAGAGCGCAAGGCCGACAACAGTCTGGTGACCGAGACCGACCACGCGATTCAGGCGCTGATTCTGGATGCGGTGGCCGGGGCATATCCGGACCACGCGGTGCTGGCCGAGGAGACGCTCGTTAGCCCGGAACATCATGCGGATCGGGGTACGGCTCGCTACTGCTGGGTCGTGGATCCGCTGGACGGGACGCGGAATTACGCGGCGAAGTTTCCGTGCTGCTCGACGTCGATCGCGGTGCTTGACGGCGGTGTGCCCGTGGTGGGGGTGGTGGTGGAACATCATACGGGGCGGCTGTATGCCGGGGCTTGCGGTCGGGGTGTGACGTTGGATGGCCGGGCGGTGCGTGTTGCGG
>JBHHVO010000292.1:0-4359 GCA_046754365.1 Phycisphaerae bacterium
TAGAGCTGTCGACTCATAATCGATAGGTCGGGGGTTCGAATCCCTCCAGGCCCATAGGTGCCGGAGACGTAGCACCGCGCCGCCGTCCGCGAGACGGCGAGCGGCGACACCACACACGGTAGCGGTGGCTGACGTAGTTCCAGGCGTCGGTTCGCCTGCGCGATGCGGCCGTCCGGAACGCCCCGGTTTATCGGAGTCTCAAGCTTCGACGACCAGCCATGCCGCATGAGCGACGACGTCAGAATCGCGCTCGACGCCGGTGGCATCAAGCGATCCAGGCAACGCGTCAACGAACGCTGGTTCCGAAATCAACGCGCCGGCGTACGCGGAATCACGACAATCATCCGCGGCGGCTTCAAAACCGCGCCAAAGCCATGATCAGCGAGGAACGCGCCTACTTGACCGGAGACTATGTGCCGATGAAACGCAGAGATCGCAGGCACGGGTTCCCTCGGCGCGTGGGTCGGGCGGCGCGCAGTCTCGACGCCGCTTGTCCGGACGCCCACTCCGAGCCCCAAGCACCGGCGCGGGCCCGGTGGCCCATGCCCTCGTACGTATTCCGCTTGTACCGTCCGCCCGCCGTGGCGGACCTCGACCGGCGAGACCCCCTGGAGCTGCCACGTCCGCCAGGTCGGGCGGATGCTGCACGGTACGTGCCGTTCGGAATGCAAGAACCCGCGAACCACCTACTGCGTTCTGGACATGGGAACACGATACCATGCCGACACGCCGGACGAGCCCCGGAAAACGCCGCATAACGCCGAACGGGCCAACCCTCCGCCCACGCGCCATGATCCGCCTCGTGGGCGTGCGGAATCGGTCCAACCCGGAAAACACCGCGTGGCCGCGCGTCTCGCGCGAACAAACATCGGCACCACATTGGCTGGAACAGACAAGCGAAGCGCCCGGAATCCACGGTCCAGAGGTCGAACCGCGACGGCCGAACGGTCACCCGCCCTGCGTTGCCCAAGCACTAACCCCCGACCCCTGACCCCCTACGGACCCAAACCATGGCCGGTGAAACCAAGTCCTTCTGGATCACGCTCCTCGAGTGGCTCATCTCCCTGCTCAACTGGAGAAAATGGAAACAACGCGCCGAGCAACGCGGCCGCGAGCTCGACGCCCGAACCCAACAACACCGGCGCGACCACGAGGCCGACGCGCTCGAACACCGCATCACAGACCAGCAGCGCGAGGTCACCGTCGACACCACCGGCGACGACCGCGACGTCTTCAACGATGCGGACTTCAACCAACGCTAGCCGGGAACTTCAACAAACCGCGAATACCCGCCTCAACCAACCGCAACGAGGACTTCAACAGCGCATGCTTCCGCCACACGACACGCCGCAACCGCCACTGGCCGCGCGGAACCGGCCGGCGCACGATCATGCGTGGCATCGTCACAACACCGACATGAAACCAACACCACCACAAGCCACACGCAAACCCGCGTCACGCGTCGACATCTGGTCGCCGCCCGCCCCAAGGAATCACCCGGCGTCCGGCGCCCGCGTACACCTCGGCACCGCCCATGCGGCCCACCGCGCGCGACCGTGGCCCGCGCTTCGGTATGGTGGCGTCGCAGCCGTCATGCTCGTTTCCGCGACAGGTTGCCTCCAGCCCAACATCAGGTACATCGAGTCCAAGCGCCCCATCCTCGCCAGGCCGACCCTTACGCTCGATCCGCTCACCGCCACCGACCTCGCCGGCTGCTCGGAGGACGCCCTCCGCCGCCTCCGAGATCGCGACCAACGCATGAAAGAACACATCATCAAACTTGAAATCGCCGTCGACGAATACAACGCCGCCGCACGAACCCACAACGCCCAACACCTCGATTGACACCCCCACACGGATCAGCCGCGCAGGCGCCGCCGCGCAAAGCCCCGGACCCATGCCGCAACCCGTGCGCCGCGCGTCAACCCGCGTCGGCCGCGTACGTCACCAGCTCCACCTCCACGCCGTCCGGGTCGTAGAAGTACAACCGCCGGCCGGGATCGTAGTCCGCCTCCAAATGCGGCGTGATGCCCAGCGCCGCGAGCCGATCCTTCACCGCGTCGAGGTCGTCCACGACGAACCCCACGTGGTTGAGCCCGACGCGGTCGTAGTCCGCGGCGGCGCGACCCGCCGTCGCGGCCTCGAACAGTGCGATGTAGTCTCGCGCGCCGCCGATGTGCGCCGCGGGCCGACCCGACGAGCTCGTGCCCTCCCACCGGACGTTGAGCCCGAGCACCCGCCGGTAGAACTCGATGGACCGCGCGACATCCGACACGGTCATGTTGACATGCTCTAAATACACAAGCGTCTCCTTTTTAAAAAGCGTTCTCTTTCGAATATAGCGCGCGCCGCGATTTTGTCAAGTAAATCCTTTGCAAAATAACCCGCCGCCGGATACGCTCTCCGCATGCGTACACACGCGGTTTCAGCCCGGAAGCGAAGGCTCATCGACGACCTCAAGCGCCGCGGCCCGTGCGCCGCCGGCGACGTCGCGGCCGCCCTCCAACTCACGACCGTTGCGGTCCGGCAGCACCTTCAGGCGCTCGAGGTGGACGGGCTGGTTCGGCAGGTCCGTCAAGCGCCGGGCGGGCGGGGCCGGCCGGCGGTGTTGTGGTCGCTGACGGACCGGGCGTTCGAGCTGTTCCCGGATGGGCACGCGGAGCTGACGGCGGATTTGATCGATGCGGCGCGGAAGGCGTTCGGGGTCGATGCGTTTGAGGCGATGTTGGATGTGCGGGCCCGTGAGCAGGTGGCGGCGTACCGTCGGGGGATGCCGCCGGCGGGGCGTTCGCTCAAGCGGCGTGTCGAGGCGTTGGCGCGGCTGCGGTCTCGTGAGGGGTACATGGCGGAGGTGGTGTCGGAGGGGCCGGATGTATGTTTTTTGGTCGAGCACCATTGCCCGATTTGTACGGTGGCGAACGTGTGCAGGGGGCTGTGCATCGCGGAGCAGGCGGTGTTTGAGGCGGTGTTGGGTGACGACGTGTGCGTGGAGCGCGTGCAGCACCTGCTGGCGGGCGACGATCGGTGCGTGTACCGCGTGTGGAAGCGCTAGTGGGCAAGGCTTGCAGGGCGCGTGGTTTGTGTTTAGGGTTTTGCGGTCGACCCCCAAACGATGGTTATGATGGAGTTTGCGTAGATGGGCCAAGGTGAGATGACGTACCGTTCGCTCGGGGCATGCGGGACGAAGGTGAGCATGTTCGGGTTGGGTGGTTGGACGACGTTCGGGGGGAGTGTGACGGACGAGGGTACGGTTCGGCGGATCATCACGCGCGCGTTCGACGCGGGGATCAACTTCTTCGACATTTCCGATATTTACGCGAAGGGCGAGGCGGAGCGGGTGATGGGGAAGGTGCTGGCGGGGTTTCCGCGGCACGAGCTGGTGATCACGACGAAGCTCTTCTGGCCGATGAGCGACGACGTGAACGATCGCGGTCTGTCGCGCAAGCACATCATGGAATCGATCGAGAAGAGCCTGAAGCGGATCGGGACCGAGTACGTCGACGTGTACTTCTGCCACCGGTTTGATGCGGAGACGCCGCTCGAGGAAACGGCCCGCGCGATGGACGACCTCGTGCACAGTGGGCGCGTGTTGTACTGGGGCACGAGCGAGTGGACGGGCGCGCAACTTAGGGATGTGCACGCGGTGTGCGACGATGTGAAGCTGTACCGGCCTCAGGTGGAGCAGCCGCAGTACAGCCTGCTGGCGCGCGAGAAGTTCGAGCAGGACGTGCGTCCGGCGGCTGCGGCGCGTGGTATGGGTCTTGTGGTGTGGAGTCCGCTGGCGTCGGGGTTGCTGACGGGGAAGTACGACGACGGGATTCCGGAAGGGAGCCGGCTGGCGCGGATCGAGTGGCTTCGCGATGAGGTTCGGACGGAGGCGCGCGTCGCGCGTGTCCGGCGGTTCGCGTCGCAGGCGGAGCAGGCGGGGTGCAGCCGGGCGCAGCTCGCGCTGGCTTGGGCGGCGGCGCAGCCGGGGGTATCGAGCGTGATTCTCGGCGCGACGCGGGTCGCGCAGCTCGAGGAGAACCTCGGGGCGGTGTCGGTGGGCGTGACGGACGACATGCGGCGTGCGCTGGACGACGTGTTTCCGGCGACGGCGGGGTAGTGGTTTGCCCTGCATCAACGGATGGGTACGCCCGGGCTCGACCGTGACGGCGTGAACGCAGGGGGGTCGCCCTTGGCGTGAAAGGACGGGTCGCTGACGCTCGCGGCTCGGATTGTCCATGGATTCATGTGGAACGGCGTACTGGCGGCCGGTTGAGACACGTGTTTCAACGGGCGGGCGGGGTTTCGCGGCTCATTGCGGGCCGTCCATGGCGGGTTGGAAGAGTGCGAAGTCGTCGGCGTCGACGTCTCGGT
>JBHHVO010000293.1:0-4359 GCA_046754365.1 Phycisphaerae bacterium
CAGACCGAACTCTACACGGTCATCGTACTCACACCGATCGTCTTCGTGTTCGCCGAGGTCGTCCCGAAAAACCTGTTCCAGCGCAACGCGGATACCCTGATGGCACGCTTCAGCCGGCTCCTCGGCATCGCGACCGGTGTGTTCCGCGGCGTCGGCGCGGTCTGGATCATCACACGCATCAGCGACGTCGTGACGCGCTTCATGCCCGCCACCGCGAACCGGGCGTCCGTCGCGCAACCGAAACGCCGCATGGCCGGCATGCTGCGCGAGGCCCTCGCCGACGCCCGCGGCGGCGACGAACAGTCCGAGCTCGTCGACCGGATCGTTCACCTCTCCGAAACCCGTGTCCACACCGTCATGGTGCCGCGCAACCGCGTCGTCACGATCGCAGCCGATGCGGATCGAACCGCGCTCGTCGCCGTCGCGCGCCGCGTGCCGCACGCACGACTGCCGGTCTATGACCCCGCACCATCGAGCACCGTGCGAACCGGTGCGCGGACGCCGGGCCGCGCGCACATCGCCCGGCGGCGCATGATCGGACTGATCAAAGTCGACGACCTCCTGGCTCGAGATGACTGGGAGACCGTCGCCGACGGGCTCAGGCCGATCACGACATTGACGCCGCATCAGACCGTAGCCGCCGCGATCACAGACCTCCAACGATCCGGGTACGGCATGGCCGTCGTCACCGATCGCGGTGGGCAAATGCTCGGCATCGTCACATTCAAGGACCTCATCGAAGAACTCGTCGGCGAGTTGACGGCATGGTGATTGAATCCAGCGGGCGAAATGCCTAGGATAAACATGGGCTTCTGTGGACGCGTTATCGGCCCACACGGACGCAACGCCGACGCGCCACGATGACCCGCATCGCAACCGCCGAGAAGAGGGGAGGCCCGCATCGCGTGATCACCAGACACCTGAAGCGTTGTTCCGTGTATCGATCCAAGCCGCTCGCCGTACTGTGCATGGCAGGCTTTCTGGTGCCATCCCTCGGCACACCTGCCGGCCGAGCGGACGGCGCGGTCCCGGCGCCGCGGTTCCATCGCGCGGCCCACGAACACCGCGTGCGCATCGACGCTGTTGCGTCGCACGATCCCGCACACAACGCCGTCGTGCGCCATGACGGCGGCGGCGTCGCCGGTGTGTGCCCCGGTCCCGTCACCGCCACCCACACCGACGCGAACTTCGACGGCGGTCAATTCGTCATCCAGGCCGGGTTTGAGGAGGGTGAGATCGCCGCCGCATCGTATGTCCTCGACCCCGCCGTCTTCCCGATCCGAATCGAACTCGTCGAGGGCCTCTTCGCGCACCAGGATGCGCCCGTCCCGACGACCACCGAGTGGACCATGATGATCTGGGACGGAACGCCGGACACGGGCACACTCGTGGCCAGCATCTCCTCGGACGGCGACACGATCCCGCACCTCACGTTGCCGCCGGGCACCGCCGGCGCCGTGATTCAGGTCGTCATCAGCCCCGACGACCCCGAGCAGATCTTTATCACCAACGACAGCGGCACCAACACGTTCAGCGTCGGGTTCCGCATCGACGCCCACGACGTCCCGGGCGTGCCCTGCACGTCGCCGCCGCCGCCGACGCTCAACGCGTTTCCGACCACCGACGTCAGCGGACTCGACGCGCCCGCGGGAAACTGGATCTTCGCGGTCGACGGCGTCGCGTGTGCGTGTGGCAGCGGCTGGCTGAGTTTTGAGCAGTTGCCGTTCTTCTGCACACCCAGCGGTGATTGGGTCATCCGCGCGCAGTACACTTGCACCCCGACGCCCATCCCGGGCGCATGTTGCGACGCGATCGACGGCACCTGCCTCGACGGCGCGGACGGCATGACCAATATCCAATGCGACAAGCTCGGCGGAGACTTTCAGGGCCCCGACACGATCTGCAAACAGGTCGAGTGCCCCCAGCCGCTCGGTGCCTGCTGTTTCGATCCCATGGGCTGCCTCGATTTTCCCGAGGACACGTGCGCGGTCGCCGGCGGCGCCTGGCAGGGACCCGGCACGGAATGCGCGGCCGTCGAGTGCTTCGCCACGGGCGCATGCTGCCGGCCGGACGGCACGTGTGACGACGACCTCGCCCTCGACGACTGCATCGCCGCCGGTGGCACGTTCCAGGGTGGCGGCACGCTTTGCGCCGACGCAAACTGCCCACAACCCCTCGGCGCGTGCTGCCTGGTAAACGGCGCGTGCCTCGAGCTGCCGGCCGAGGACTGCAGCGTCATTCCCGCAAGTATCTGGGCCGGTCCGCTCACGACGTGCGCCGACGACGATAACGACGGCGTGCCGGACGCGTGCGGCCAAGACCCATGTCCGATCGCCGTGTTCGGCGACGTGTCCCCGCCGTCGGGTACACACGACGCCCGGCAACCCCACCCACCGGACGACAACACGCTCGCCGCCCGCCAGGGCATCGGATCATCCGATGAACCCATCGTCGTGACACTCGGTGTCACCGGCGCAACGGCCGCGTGCTTCTCGCTCTGCGAAACCGGCGAAGAGCCCGGCCTCGGCGGCAACACGGTTACGAGCGCGATCGAAACCGAACCAGGCACGTACGAACTCGTGTTGCACCACCCGATCGCCCAGGGACACTGGACGTCGATCGCGTACGGCGACAGCGTCGTCTCCTACGCCTCAAACCCCGCCGATACCGACCACGGCGGTCTGGCCAACGCGAACGACGTATTGCAGATCATCGACTACATCAATGGTGCCGCGACGCCGCCGTTCGGCATCTACAGCACCGACATCGACCACACCGGCACGTTGACCGCGTCCGACATCCTCCGCGTCATCGACCTGCTCAACGGCGCCGGCACGCTCGTCCCGAGACTCGGCGCCGATCCGCTGCCGCAGGCACCGTGTATCCCCTGACGCCGAGCACGCGAGCCGGTGCCGTCACCGCTTGTGCGTGGTCACCCATCGGTCGGTGGGTTCTTGGTCCGATCCAAATACCCGTAGCGAACCGGCCGGTCCCGGTCCGATCCAAACCGCGCCCGTGACAGGCTGTTGAACTACTCCTGCGCGGGTATTTCAACAGCCTGGTGAGGAGGCGGCCGGTAGCCACACTCACCCGCACACGCGTGAAGATGCCACCGGGGGCATGCGCGATCCTGCGGCTGCACCCGCCGTCGTGACACCCTTCCCGAGCGTACGCACTTCCGTGGGGCAGACCCCGGCGGCACCAGCCCCAAGCGCGTCGGAGCGCGCATCCCCGCACCGACCACGTCGTTTGCCCACCGTCCCATGTTCCAAGTTGCACCGGGCGTACGTCTCCGGTACACGGCAGCGTATGACCGTCACATGTCCGACATGCCGCCACCCCGTCGACCTGGGCCGCGCGGACACCGCCCGATGCCCCAATTGCCACGCCACGGTCCGCGCGAACGTCGCGCCACCGCCCGCCCAGGCGGCCGCTGAGCCACCCACCGCGCCCGCCGCACGGCCACCGACCTCGTCGCCGTGTGAGCTACCTTCCGCGCCGGGCACGCACTTACCGCCCCGAGCGCCGGGTCAGCCGGCCGCCGCACCCGGCGCACCACCGCCACCGCCACCACCACCACCAACGACGCCCAACGGCGCGGCGCCCCTGGCGCCGCGCGTACACGCGCTCCCCGCCGGGCACACCCGCGCGGCGTCCGTTATCGCACTCGTATGCGGGCTGTTGGTCTTCATTCCGTTCATCACGCAGGTACCCGCGCTCGTCTTCGGCCTCGTCGCCGTCCTGCGACGCCGCCAGCCGAACGAACGCATCGCGATCGCATGGGTCGGCATCGCCCTCGCGTCGGTCGCGCTCGCGTTGTGGATAGTCGGCCTCGTGTTCCTCGTCGGCGCGACATCGGGGCCGACCCCGCTGTGGGTCCCCACCACCGCGCGCGTGACGAACACCGACACGGCCGAGGCGACGCAGCAACTCGCGACCGCGATGGAGCGGGTCTTCCACGCCGCCAAGTTGTACGACCGTGACTTCCGCCACTGGCCCGCCTCCGTCGACGCGATGGCGGGGCTCAATCTGCCGTCCGCGTACGCCCTCCCGCCCGGCATCCACTACCGTCCGGTACCGCCCGATCAGCAGGCCTCGACGACTTGGATTCTCATGGTGTCGGACGCAGTCGCCTACGATCGCGAAGGCCGGAATCTCCAAACGCCGCACCGGCTAATCATCAGGCTAAGCGGCGACCTCGAACTCCTGCCCGCCGAGAACGTTCAGGCCGTGCTCGACGCCGCGTCGACGCCGGCCCGAACGCAGCCATAGTCGCCGACCAAGTAGTGTTCCGATGCACGTGATTTGATGGGTGGCATGGCCAGATGGGTGGCACGGGCAAGCGATAGCTCGCCCGTG
>JBHHVO010000294.1:0-4356 GCA_046754365.1 Phycisphaerae bacterium
GTCGCTGATCTTGAGCGGCTATTCGCTGCCGTCGGCGTTTGCCCAACCACGGGCGCGCGGCGGCGACTTCCTGAGTGTGACGGTCGGTGTGGCCGGTCAGTCGTACGATGTGGTCTACGTGCTGGACCTGCCCAAACGTATGCTCCACGCATTCTACCCGGAAATCCCGTCCAACCAGCTCCGCTACGCGGGATACCGCGACCTGAACAAGGACATGCGGCAGTAATCCCGATGGAGGCGACAACACCGATGGATAAGAAGAACTTCACAATCGGCGTGCTTTCCACGACCGCCGTGATCATGCTCGTCGGCCTGATCGTGATCCAAACCAGGCCTGCGCCGGTTCTGGCGTCGGGGATGACGTCGGCCGGGCGGGACTATATCCTCACTGTTGGGTCGGTCCAAACATCCGCCCGGAGCATCGAGGAGGTCCTGTACGTGATCGACGCGGCCCAGATGCGGCTTGCCGTATACGACTTCGACCCGGTCCGGAAGCAGATCGAACTCATCCAGGGGATCGAGTTGACGGAGATGCGCAAGGCGGCGGAGGGCGCGGGGCAGTCCGCACCGAAATCCAAACCGCGGCGGCGTGGCGGCGGCCGGAGACCATAGCGTGTAGCGCCGCGTGTGGCGCCGGCGGAAGCCGCACGGCGTGGTGCCGGCGCGGATGTGCGGCCATCGAGCCCCCCTACCGGCCAATGCAACATAACATAAATTATGGGACGTTGTGAGTCTCGGGCGCCGCAGCCGGTGATCCGGCCTTGGCGCACTCGACGACACGAACCAGCGCATCGTCCATCGCGGTCACGGCGACGTCTGCGCCGAAGCGTGCGTGAACGGACGCGGCGAGCGCGTCAAGTTCGTCGGCGGAAAGCCACCCGTGCCGGTCCAAGAGGGCCTTGAGCCGTGGAAACAGGGCGTTGTCGCCGGTGTACAGGCACGCGTGATGGGCCGGTCGCGGGATGATCTCCGGATACGCGAGCCGGTTCGGGAGCAGCGGCTGACACCCGGACAGGATCGCCTCGACCACGGCGATGCCGAAGTTTTCCTGGATCGCGGCGCTGACGACGACATCGCAGGAACGGACGAGCTTCAAGTACGCCGAGCGATCGGGGACGTGGCCGATGTGTACGATCCGCGTTGCGAGCCGGCGCGCCGCGGTGTGAAACACGGGCGGCGCATCGCGAAAGTGTTCCCCCACGACGACGAGTTCGAACGGATAGTCCAACGCGACGAGCCGTAGCAGCGCGTCGAAGAACGGTCCTGGATTCTTATCGAACTCCCAGCGGTGACACCAGAGGATCCGGACGGGGCGGTCCGTGCGTGTGTTTCGGACGCCCGGCTGGGGTGGATCAACGTCCACCGGCGGCGCGAGCACGGCCGACCGCCCGCGAATCGCGTTCGCGACGCCACGTGGGACGTAGTCCGGCATCTTGTGGAGGAGTGCGTCGGCCGCCGACAGGAAGTCTTCGCGATGAAACGCCGAGTTGAACCAGACGGCGTCTGCGGAAAGGCAGGACGTGATGTTCGTCATGCCGAATTGAAAGTCGCGTCGCTGCTCGGGCGGCAGCGGATACGTCAACTGATTCTCGTGCATGTAGTATACGACGGGCACGGCCGCGAGGCGTCGCGGCCAGAGCGCACGGAGATCGGCGACGCTGAGCATGTCGCTGCAGAGCACGACGTCGAGGGGCTGGTGTGACCACGGTTCGCCGGCCCACGTGAGCCACAGCGCCGCCCCGCGCATGCGCCATTTCCACTTTCGCGCCGGCATGGTCACGGCCCGACACTGGTGGCGGCTCCGCGCGACGACGGTGTCGACAAACACGCCGTGCGACCCGCCGTAGTAGGGTTCGAGGATCGCGACATGCAATGGTTGCGACATGAACGGTGCTCGCTGCTCGGCGTGCGTGTTGCAGCCGGTACGAAAAACGGCGCTCCCGATCCTCGGCCGTGCGGGCGGGGCTGTCCGAACGCATGATTACGGCCGGCGCCGCCGGTCGCCGACGAGCGTCCCCGCCGCGAGGGCCAGCAGGATGAGATTCCGCCCTGCCCGTGTCAGCTCGTAGAGGTCCCGCTGCTTGGGCAACAGCAACCCCGCGAGGCGGAGCTCCTTGACATGATGATACAACGGACCGACCTTGAGTTTCGTTGCCTTCTGCAGCGTTCGGTACGTGCCGGGGCCTTCCAAGAGCTTGAGCATGATCCGCAGGCGCTGGGCGTGTCCGAGGGTCGCCAGCGCCCGCCGGCACCGCGGTGACACGACCGCCCTGCCGGACGTCGCCAGGCGTCCGCGTGTTCGCCCGCGACCCGCGCGTGCGCGCTGCTCGCCGCGGGCCCATCCGCCCTCGACGAGTTCCAGCTCGGCGGCGCCGCGTTCCACGACACTCACGGCGACGGCGTAGCCGCGTGCACGGCCGAGGGCCGCCACCGCGCCGTGGGCGCCGGTCCGAGCGGTGCGGACCGTAGCGCGACGCGCGCGTTTTCCGGTGCGAACGCTGCGTCCGGCCCGGGCCGTGCGCGTGGGTTCCGCCCCACGACCGCCCCGCCGCTTCGCGTTGCGTTTTGGTTGCCTGGTTGCTGGAGCGGTTTGGCTCGCACCACCGCCGCTCCGCTTCGCGGCGGGTTTCCTGACCGGCTTGTTGGCCCGTTGGGTGACCCGGTTCGCCGCCGGTTTCGTGATCCGTCTTGTGCGCCGTTGCCCACTCGCGCCCGCCCCGCCGTCGCCGCGTTTTCGCGTGGCCGCGCGCTTCGTCCGTCCGCGCGCCGGTTCGGCGGTTTTTGCCATACGAGACCTCCTTGCGCTCGTGCGACCGTGCGGCGTACGCGCGCCGCTCTCGCCGGTACGCTGCCGTCCTGTTCGCGCCCCCCCCTACCGTGTCCGTACACCGCAGCGCCAGGCCGGCATTGTCTCGCGCCGGGTGCGGCGCGCCCAGCCCCCTATGTCGTCACCCCGGTTTTCCGTTTCGCCGCACGGTGTTGTGCGGCGCGGCCGGCTGATTGTCCGTCGCGTTCGTCTTGTCCACCGCGCTCGCCCTATTCACCTTGTAATCTAGTATAACATTATTACATTATAATATAATCACATATTCATTGAGATGGGCAGATTGGTCCGCCGGTGGCCGCTGTCACCGCGCTCCACCGGCGCTGAATCGCAACGCGCGCGACGACGTTGCGCCGGGGCGTGGCGCGGTCGGCCGATGGCGGTGGGGTTCAGGGGGACGGCGCGTTGGGCGCGGAGGGGCGCGCGTGGGCCGCATAGGCGCGGAGCGCAGCGGCAAGCAACGCTGACATCCGTACGACAAGATTGTATTGGCGGTAGTACGCGGCGGTATGAACCACGATGACGACAGCGGCCGCGACGAGATGCAGCAACGACCGCTGCTCCGGCAGGCGCCACGTCGCGCCGCCCGTCGCGGCCGCCAACACGAGGCTCGCCACGACCGCGCCGAGGCAATGCGTCATGGACCGCTTGAGTCGTCTGACGTCATCCAGCGGCCGATGGGGCAGCCGCCCGAGCGCGACGGTCTGGTGGATGACCTTGGCCGAGACCGTGAGGTACGTAAAGATCACGACCTGCACGGAGGCGCTGAGCAAGAGGGCAAACAGGGCAAGCGCAACGTGGCGGCTCGTCCATGCCCCTCCGAGCGGGCCGGACGCGGCGGCCCCGAGAAGGACGATCAACACGCCGACCGCGAGACACACGACCACGACCGGTATCGTTGGACCGGGGCCGCGGCGGACCGCGCCGGCCGGCGCGCGTCGGTCGCTATCGCGGTCCGGCGTCGGAGAGCCGGTGTTGTCGTGTGGTAAGCTCATGGATTCGCCGGGTGGCGAAGCGGACGTTGGATCGATCGGCGGTTTCGTCGCGGACGACACGCTGGTAGAGCTCGAGCGCTCGATCGCGGTCGCGCAGACGGTAGTCGTACACGACCGCCGCCTCGAAGCGCGCCGGGTGGGGCGTGTGCGGATCCCAGGTCCAGGCGCGTTCGAACCACCGGACGGCGACCACCTCCTGGCCGCGGAGGAAGTCCTTGTGGATTTCCCCGAGGAAGAACGCCGCGTCGTCGATCTTGTCGCTGTCGGGATAGCGCTCGATGAGTTCGCGCAATAGCCGCGCCGCGCGGAGCATCGCATTCTGGCGATGGCGGAACGGCACGCCGTAGCCGCCTTTTTTCATCAACGCGATCGCGGCGTCAAAGACGGCGTCGGCGTCGGCGATGCTCGCCTCGGGCCGCAGGGACGCCAGCGGCACCTCGGCGTCGAGGATATAGCGAAACGGTTTGACGGCTCCGAGCCCGTGGAGCTCGAACTCGGCCCACGCGAGCTTGGTCTCGTGTCCGTGATCGCGGTAGT
>JBHHVO010000295.1:0-4347 GCA_046754365.1 Phycisphaerae bacterium
AACCTCCCGGTGAGCCGGGCCCTCCGGGAGGGCGAACCTCCCGGTGAGCCGGGCCTACTGCCAGGCAACACGGGAGCTCGGCGGGAGCCTCGTCCTCCCGTTTGAACCCAACGGGTCCAGGGATGATCGCGCACCAGCCTGACGCCCAGGCATGTACCGCAGGAGGCTTCGCACTTCGTGTTCACGCCCACGAATAGACGCCGCGTCCGACGCGTCGCCGCGTGTGACCCGGCCGCCGCCGATCGGGTCCGTGTGATCCGGCATTGGTGCGCTCCGGACCGCATCGCGGTCCCACGGGTGCACCGGCTCGACCGCCATGGTTCGTCGCGAAACCGCGATGCACGGTGCCCGCGTTGGGGTAGCGCGTGCGTCGCGGTGATGTGTGCGCTTGGCGCAGCCCGCGGCGCGCACGCGGGCGTCCAGGATGTCCAGGGCGCCCAGGAGATGACCGTGGCGGGCGTCCGCTTCGAGGGCAACAGCGCGCTCGATGACGCACAACTCAGGGATGTCGCCGGGCTGCGTGTCGGCGATGCGTTGGATGTGGTGGCGGTCCGTCGCGGCCGGGACGCGATCGCGGCGCGATACCGTGAAGCCGGCTATCGCGATGTCGTCGTCGTGGTCAACGTCGACTTGATGCAGCGGACCGGTGAGGTCGTGTACCGCGTGGAAGAAGGGCAGCGCGCACGGATCCGCAGCATCGTGTTCGAAGGGGCCGAGGCGTTCCCGCACCGTGCGCTCCTGCGGCAGATTCGCACGAAGAAGGCGTTCTGGGTGTTTCGGACCGGGGCCTTCGATGCCACGCGCGCAGCCGAGGATGCGGCGCGGCTCCGCAATTACTACCGCGACCGCGGCTTCCTCGATGCCCGCGTGACGATGCGCGTGGAATCCGGTGACGAGCCGGGCGACCTCGTGCTCGTGTTTACGATCGTGGAGGGGACGCGGTATCGGGTGGAAGCCATCCGGTTCGTCGGCAACGCCGAATACACGGACGAAGAACTCCTCGACTTGATGGGCTCGCGCGTGGGGGACATCGTGCGCCGCCGCCGGGTCGAGGAAGACGCGCGGGCGATTCAGACGCGATACCAGAGCTTCGGGCATATCTACGCAACCGTACGGCCGATCCGCGTATTCTCCGAATCGCCCGGGCTTGTCATCATCACGATGGAGATTCGGGAACGCGACCAGTACCGCGTCGGTGAAGTCATCGTGCGCGGCAACCTTAGAACCAAGGACAAAGTCGTCCGGCGGGCGCTCGACCTCTACCCACCGGATGACCTGTTCAATCTAACGGCGACGCGTGAAGCCGAGCGGAAGCTCCGGGCCACGCAGATGTTCAGCCGTGCGCGGGTATATCCAGCGGGTGATCAACCCGGCGTCCGCGATGTCATTATCGACGTCGAGGAGCCGGACCGGATCGCCGACCTGAACTTTTCCGTGGGTGTCACCAGCAACGCGGGGCTCGTCGGGAGCGTGTCGCTCGATCTCAAGAACTTCGATCTCTTCGACACGCCGCGGGACCTGGCCGAGTTGCTCCGCCTGCGCGCGTTCCACGGTGGTGGACAGCGCCTTCGGATCGCACTCCAGCCGGGCACGCGGGTGTCGCGCTTTCGGATCGATTTCTCGGACCCGTACTTCCTCGACCGGCCACTGCGGTTCGGGACGTCGCTGTTCTCGTTCGAGCGCGGGCGGGACGGCTACAACGAGAGCCGTGCCGGCGGGATGATCTCCGTCGGCAAGCGGTTCGAACGGGGTTGGCTCCGGGGCTGGTCGGGCGAGGCGGCGCTGCGTGTGGAATCGGTCGACGTCGACCCGGTCGCGTCGCGTTCTCCGGGCGGTGAGCTCTTCGTGTCCCGCGAAATCCGCGAAGACCGGGGCGCGAACCTGTTGACCAAGATTAGTACCACGCTCGTGCGAGACCGAACGGACAATCGGTTCGTGCCCACCAGCGGCGACCGGCTCCGGATCGCGTATGAGCAGGCGGGGGTACTCGGCGGCGGGTTCTCGTTTGGGAAGCTCAACCTCGCGTACACGTGGCACAAGACGTTGGGCACGGATGTCCTGGACCGCAAAAAGGTCCTCCACCTCCGCGCGTCCGCCGGCGCGATCGTCGGAGACGCGCCGGTCTTCGAGCGGTTTTACGCGGGCGGTGTCGGGTCGGTCCGCGGGTTCGAGTTCCGCGGCATCGGCCCGCGGGACGGCGTCGATGACAACAACGTCGGCGGCGATTCGTTGATCCTGCTTGGCGCGGAATACACGTTCCCGGTCTACAGCGAGGCGCTGCGCGGGCTCGTGTTCGTCGACATCGGAGCGATCGACGCCGATGTCCGGGCGTCGTTCGGGATCGGAGCGCGCCTCACGCTCAACATACCTCAGTTCGGCGGGACCATTCCCCTAGAGTTCTCGATCGGCGTGCCGTTTCTCAGAGAGTCCGGCGACGAAACCCAGCCGGTCGGCTTCTTGATCGGCGCATCGCTGTATTGACGCATACCGGGCTGTTGAAACACGGGGCGTTGTGTGTGACCGACTTTCCCGTCGGTCGTTGTCGGGCCACCAGCACCGTTTCACCGACTGGAAACCCCGTCACACAAACTTGTTCAACACGCTCACAGGCGCGGCACGGCCCCTCGGTCGCCTGCATCGCCCGACCGGACCGATGCGCGTCGCCCGTTGGCACGTTCCGCACGGGTGGCGGGGCATAGACGCCGGGCGCACGGTGCGCTTGGTCGAGCGATACCTCCACCACGCAGCCCGGACGCTACACCCGGCGCGGGCTCCGCCGCGCCGCGAAAAACGCGCTCAGCATCGCGCCGCATGCGTCTTCGAGCACCGGCCCGGCGACGTTCACTCGGTGGTTCAGGCGGTCGTCGGTCGGAATCCTATACACCGACGTGCACGCGCCGGCCTTGGGATCCGTCGCGCCGTACACGAGCCGCTCGATCCGAGCGAGCACGAGCGCGCCGGCACACATCGCGCACGGCTCAAGCGTCACGTACATCGTGCAATCGCCCAGACGCCACGTGTCCAAAAACGCCGACGCCGCCGTGAGCGCCACCATCTCGGCGTGGGCCGTCGGGTCGCGGAGCTGCTCGCGCTGGTTCCGACCCCGCCCGATGACACGCCCGCCATGAACGACGACCGCCCCCACCGGCACATCACCGGTCTCCAGCGCCGCGCGGGCCTCCACCAGCGCGACCTGCATGAAGCGTTCATCTTCCTCGCGAGTCGGTGTCATACCTCGAATCGATCCCGCCGCGTCAGCGACACGTGTCGCCCGCCACGGACGACCCCAGTGTGCGCGCCGCCGCGCCGACGGCGTTGGAACACCGTCGCGGCGAGCAGAGCCCCGACCCTAAGCGGGTTTCACCCACGAAACCAGACCGCTCTCGCGCGGGCGCCCCCCCGGGACCGCTCACGGCCGCGGCCCTGAACGAGACTTCTCGAACGCGCACTTAGATCTCGCCCAGCGCATCGAGCTGCCGCTTGACCACGTCCCGATCAGCCGACCAGTCCAGCGCCGCCATCGCCCGGATCTTGTCGCGAAGCCGCTTCGCCACCGCGAGCGCGAACGCGATGCGATCCGCTTCGCTCCCGCCGTGGTACGTGGGGTCCGGCATGGACCAGTGTGCGGTGATCGGCTTTCCCGGCCACGTCGGACACGCCTCACCCGCCGCCTGATCGCACACCGTGATCACGACATCGACCGGCGTGTCCGTGAATTCATCCCAACTCTTGGACCGCGGCTCGCCCGGGTCGACGTGGAGCCGCCGCAACGCCTCGATCGCAAGCTCATGCACGAAACCGGCCGGATGGGACCCGGCGCTGCACGCGTCGAACCGGTCCCCCGCCGCGTCGCGAAGCATCGCCTCCGCCATCTGGGACCGGCACGAGTTCCCCGTGCAGATGAACAGGACTTTCGGCTTGTCGGTCATAACCACCGGCGTGGGTTCACGCTTGGTTCACGTTCGACGGCGCCGACCGGCGCGTCGCGGGACGCGGGTCGTACGCCCGGGGATTGTGTCGGATTCAACACCCTGCGTCGTACCGGCCCCTCCCGCATCGTCGGAGTTCGGAAAAGCCATGAGTCACGTTTGACCTGGAATCCACGCCAGGTGTTCTACACCCCGACCGCGTCATCACGACCATCACTACGGCTGCAGTGTCCACGTGCCGAGCACGAAAACGTCATTCAGGTCCTGCACGACGGGATCGGTTCCCAGCGAGTCCGTCGTCGTCGCCGTACCGGTGACGCTCGTCCACGTGATCGTCGAGCCGTCCCCGGACACCGTTCCCGCTTGGGACCCGTCGATCTGCAACGTGGTGGTGCCCACCGGGAATCCCGGTATGACG
>JBHHVO010000296.1:0-4332 GCA_046754365.1 Phycisphaerae bacterium
CGGGAATCGTTCTTGCCGCGAGAGAACCGGCCGCTTGCGCCTCCGGCTCGGTTTGTCCCGCGCCATCAAGCGAGGACCAACGCAGCACTACCGCTCGCCGGCCGCCGCGAGCGCCATGTCCTTCGTGTCGACCCAGCCGTCGTTGTTGAGGTCGGCGACGCGGAGATGGGCCAGGCCCATGCGGGTCAGTTCGCGGATGGAGATGCGCTCCAACGGGCCGCGTCGCCCTGCGCGGCCGGGCGGTGTTGTGTCGGCGTCGCGTCCGGCGGGTTGCGCATCGGAACCGTCGGTGTCGGGCGCGGGCCCGCCGCAGCAGCCGGGCTCGGCGGTGGTGAGGAAGTTCACCTGAATGAACGTGAAATCGAAGATGTTGGCGAGCCCGTCACCATTCACGTCGGCATGAGGCCCCTCCGTGGCGCAGTCCGTGTCGACAGGTTGCTGCCCCGCGTTGGTGAGCCAGGTCCCGAAGTCGAGGATGTCGATACGCGCGATGCCGTCCGTGTCGAGTCCGTCGAGGCTGCCGCCGAGGAGCCACGCACCGCCCTGATTGTGATCGCCGGTGAAGTCGCCGACGTACGTGCCGGTGGTCTGGTCAGGCGCGAAGTCGTTCGCCGCGACCGGCAACGCGTGAAGCGGATCAACCGCAGTAACGCAGTCAAAACACCCGCCGACGTCGGGCACCGGCACCTCAACGCCGAGGACGAGCCCAGGCGCGTCGGGGTTGACGCCGAACGTCACGACCTGCTCCACGGTGGTCACGGGGCCGTCGCATTGTGCAAAGTCGAACCGGATACAGCGCTGAAACGGCTGTGGCACAACGGTCGGCTGGAGCTCAATGTCGAAAACGGCGGTCACCATCGGCTCGCCGGCACACACGCCGGCGTTGCACGTGTCGAACGCCGTGCACGGCACGCCGTCGTCACATGCGGCCCCGTCATTGAACTGCGGCTCACATGTCCCCGTGGTCGCGTTGCAGACACCGGTGATGCATCCGTCGTCGCTGTCGAGCGCGCTGCAGTCCAGCGCGTCACCGGCACACGCCCCGTTGGCACAAGCGTCGGCGAGCGTGCAAATATCGCCGTCGTCACACGGATTGCCATCGGCGCCGGCGGCATCGCGCACGCAGCCGGTGTCGGGCTCCGCGGCCGGGTCCTGCGGTGCGCACACATCAGCCGTGCAGACGTTGCCGTCGTCGAACACGCCGCCCGCCGTGCAATCCGCGTCGGACGTACAATCGCACGGGTCTTGGCCGCAACTGCTGTTGGGGTCCCAATCGGTTCCCCCTTGCATATCGAAACACTCGGATTCGGTGAAGTCACCGAGACACGTCGTAACGTTGCAGCATTGACCCACCTTCTCCACGGGGAGCACGACCTCCAGCACGTCCACGGTCATATCGATCTGGGCGTCGCTTGGGTCCAGGATCTTGGTCAGCACGGTGCCGGTGCCCTTGTTGATCATCTTCGGTGCGAGCACGAAGACCCCCTGGGCGTCGGCCGATACATGCCACGTCCAGGTTGAGAGGTAGCGCGCGTCGGTGACGACGGGGAAGTCTTCATTGAACGGTGGCCCCGGATTCGGCGTCGCCACGTTGGACGTGCGGGGCTCGAAATTGGTCACATCCGTGGGGCATTGCCCCTGGTTTGCGGTGGGCGGCAGATGCGCGACGGTCGGGGGCGGGCAGAGACCGAAGAACGGGAAGATGTAGTCGCATCGCAGGTCCGTGACGACATTCGATACGAACGAAAGCTCACCCGCGGTCGCTGTGTACCCGCAGAACATCCAAACCTGCCAGGTCTTCACCGCGGTCGGGCTGGTGTCCTCGACCCACACGTCGTAGGCGATCGTATCGCCCGGCTTCGCCTGAATCTGCAGGTTCTGCCCTGGTACGCTGTTCTCCGGGGATAGCGCGACGCAATCCTTCGGCGCCCCGGCGCACGCGCCGGCATCGCCGGGGTCACAAATCTCACCGCCGGGACAGACGTACGGCGTCATGAACATCCTGGCCTCACCGGGTGCCGGCGCCGCCGACCAAGCCCAGACAACGACGCACACGACGGCCCCACCAGACCACCCCAGCGGTCTGCCTATATGTGGCTCGATCACGTCCCCCCGCTCCTTCCAACCTAGGCCCACGGCCGGTGCCCGCCCTCGGTCAAGACGTGCGCTCCGGCGAAGGAACAACCCGAACCCACAAGCATATCCCCGGAGGTCGACGTGGTTCGCGCGCCGTCGCGGTGCGGACCCGACCAAGCTGCCCGCGCGGGCCAGTATTATCGCCAGTGTACAAGATCGCGTAGTGCGATTACAAGCATGATCCCGTTGTACCCGGTGAGAATTGACGCCGTGCCGCAGCGGTCACAACGGCTCACAGCGCCGCGACAGTGGCCTCGGACGGCCGGATCGCCGGGTGCGGCGACGTGCCGGCGCGACACACGGGCACCGCGCAACCAATACAATCGTTATAGTCCCATCAGGGCCGTTGTTGCCTCGCCGCCGGACCGTGCGGCCCGCATCCCAGGCGATGGGTTCGGTCGCGCCCCTGCGGCACCGTGGACACATCGCGCAGGGCGTCGCGATCGGCAGCCGAGATGGTGTCGGAGCGGGACCCCGCGGCACACAGCGGTCGGGCGGCGCGCCGAAGCGCCGGCGCCGCAGCGAGCGTGCGGTAGGGCCAACGATCGTTACGAACCACGCCGCGCGAGGATGTCGGTGATCGCGTCCAGGTGGGCGTCGACGCGCACGGGCGGGTTCGTGTAGCGGCGGGTTGGGGCGGACGTAGGGCCTGGCGGTCCGGTGTGGTACTGGATCGTGGCGGTTGCGTCTTTGAGCGCGTGGCCGGTGAGGATGCACACGACGCGGTCGCCGCGATGGATCGTGTGTTCGTCGAGGAGCATGCGGAGCCCGGCGACGGCGGCGGCACTGGCGGGCTCGCAGCCCAAGCCATGTCGGCCGACGAGGGCCTTGGCGTCGAGTATCGCGTCGTCGCAGACGCGGCGCACGATCCCGTTTGTCGCGTCGAGGCTTCGCAGTGCCTTGGGCAGGTTCACGGGCCGGCCGATCTCGATCGCGCTCGCGACGGTGGAGGCGGTCCGCCCCTGCGCGGTCCATTCCGCGAAGTACGCATCGACGGCGCTCTTGTCTATCTGGCCGTCGTTCCAACGGATACCGCGTTCGTGGTAGAGCTCGTAGAGCGCGCTCGCGCCGGTCGCGTTGATGACGGCGAGACGCGGCATCCGGTCGACGAGGCCGAGTTCGTGGAGTTCGAGAAACGCCTTCCCGAATGCACTCGTGTTGCCGAGGTTGCCGCCTGGGACGATGATCCAGTCGGGGACGTGCCACGCGAGGCCTTCGAGTACGCGGTACATGATGGTCTTCTGGCCTTCGAGGCGGAACGGATTCACGGAGTTCATGAGGTAGAGGTTGAGCCGTGCGGCCGATTCTTGCACAAGCGTCATGCACGCATCGAAGTCGCCGGCGATCTGGATGGTCTTGGCGCCGTGGTCCAGGGTTTGGGCCAACTTTCCGTGCGCGATCTTGTCATCTCCTATGAACACGGTCGCGCGCATCGGTGCACAGGTGCGCGTGTGTGTCCGGGCGGCGTAGAGCGCGAGCGATGCGCTGGTGTTGCCGGTAGACGCGCAGGCGACGTTGGGTCGGTTCAGGGCGCGTGCGACGGAGAACGCGGCGGCCATGCCGTTGTCCTTAAAGCTGCCGCTGGGGTTGAGCCCTTCGTACTGGAGGAACAGGCGCGACGCGTCGTGCCCGACGGCGGCGGCGAGTTCGTCGGCCTGTTGGAGCACAGTACGCCCCTCGCCGACGGTCACGAGGTCGTCCGGGTCGGCGAACGGCAGGAGTTCATGGAACCGCCAAACGCCGCTGTCGTTGTGTCGTGGTGGGTTTTGTGGGTGACGGGTGCGCCGGTGGTTCTCGAAGCGCGCGAGCGATCGAGGTGCGCGGCAGCGTGACCAGTCGTATCGGACGTCCAGGAGTGATCCACACGCGCGGCACGCAAATACGACGTCATCCACGGCGTACGTCGTGCCGCACGACGGATCGATACACGCTTGGTACGCGTTGTGGTTCACAGCGCGTATGTTGCGATGAGCTCGGCGGTCGTGCAAACGCGCGTCTGCCGTATGCGAGGTCTTGACCACGATGCGGTGCTCGCCACAATCATCGATGCGGGCGCGCGGTGGCGTGCCTGCGTGGAGGTCATTGATGTTTCGGTCTTGGATGTTGACGTCGTCAGGTCTTCGCTTGCCGATGGTGGGACACGGTTCCGCCGCGCTCGTCGGGCTCGGGATGGTCATCACGCTGCTGGCGGCGGCG
>JBHHVO010000297.1:0-4298 GCA_046754365.1 Phycisphaerae bacterium
GCCTGATCTACATCACGTCGGCGGTGGGCGGTACCGGGGCTACTGGCGTGTCGTGGTGGAGGACGAGGCGTCGTCGCAGCGTCTCGCGTCGCTGATCAAGGCGATGCCGCCGGTGTGTCGCGCCGTGCCCGCAACCGGCCCATGCACCCAGGCGGCGGACGTGATCGAGAACTTCCTCTGGGCGACGGTCGACGGCCTGGTGCGGCGGTGCATGGAGGGCGACGAGCTGACGCTCGCGATCCGGGAGCGGTCGGTGGGCGCGGCGCCACCCGCCATGCGCTGGCTCCGCTCTCTCGTGGACAGCGACCCGATGTTGCCCGGCGACGCGGAGTCGGCGGCCGACACGTGGCGGAGTGTCCGAGGGTGGGTGTCCAAGCTGACACCGCCCGCCGTCAAGCCGTCGTGTCGCACGTGCTTTAGCCTGCACCCGCCCGGACCGGATCGCCCACCACCGGCCGACGATCCGGAGCGGACCTGGCTGCTGACGCTGCACCTGCAGGCCGTGGATGACCCGTCGCTCGTGATCGACGCGACACGCCTGGCGGACCGGCCCGGCGACGCGCCGGTGATCCTGAAGCGGCCATTCGACGACGGCGTCGAGCAGCTACGCGAAGACGTCGCGCGTGTCGCGCGTCAGTTCCCACCGCTGGCGGCGTGCGGCGCGCCGGCGGGCCCGCTCGCGTGTTCGTTGACGACAGAGGAGGCATATCGCTTCCTCCACGACGCGTTGCCGCTTTTGGAGTTGGAGGGGTTCGGCGTGTGGGTGCCCCGGTGGTGGCGGGAGGAGGGCGCCCGGCTCGGCATGCGGCTTCGCGTGAGTCCGGGTCGCGGTTCATCCCCGACCGCACCGGGGTCGATGGGGCTCGCGGCGGTCGTGTCGTACGACTGGCGCGTCGCGCTCGGCGACGACGAGCTGTCGCGCGAGGAGCTCGAGGCCCTTGCGTCGGCGAAGGCGCCGCTGGTCCGGCTTCGGGGCGTGTGGACCGAGGTGCGGCCTGCGGAGGTGGCGACCGCGCTGCGGTTCATCGAGCGCGGCCACACCGGTGAGATGACCGTGATGGAGGCCCTGCGTCAGAGTTACGTCCATGATGATCTCGAGACGGGGCTGCCGGTAACGGGATTGGAGGCGGATGGATGGGTTAGCGCCCTGCTCGGTGCACCGGCGGCCGTGGAAGGGATCGAGGACGTCGGTTCTCCCGAGGGCTTCCGGGGTGAACTTCGTCCTTATCAGTTGCGGGGGCTGAACTGGCTCGTGTTCCTGTCGCGGCTCGGGCTTGGGGCGTGCCTGGCCGACGATATGGGGCTCGGCAAGACGATTCAAATGATCGCACTCTGGCTCGCGGAACGTGCCGGGGGCGAGCCGGTCGGTCCGACGCTACTTGTCGTGCCGATGTCGTTGGTGGGCAACTGGCAGCGCGAGATCACGCGGTTCGGCCCCTCGCTGCGGGTCATGGTGCACCACGGTCTAGAGCGCCTCTCGGGACAGGCGTTCCTGGAGGAAGTCGACCGGCACGACGTCGTCATCAGCACGTACGGTCTCATCCATCGAGATCTCGAGCACATCGCGCAAGTCCGGTGGCACCGCGTCGCGCTGGACGAGGCGCAGAACATCAAGAACCCGGCCGCGAGGCAGTCCGCGGCGGTCCGTTCGCTGCACTCGCTGCACCGCGTCGCCCTGACCGGAACGCCGGTGGAGAACAGGCTGAGCGAACTCTGGTCCATCCTGGAGTTTCTCAACCCCGGCTACCTCGGCTCGGCATCGGCGTTTCGACGCCGCTTCGCGGTCCCGATCGAGCGACGCCATGACACCGACCGGTCGGACCGGCTCCGGCGGCTCATCCGCCCGTTCGTGTTGCGGCGACTGAAGAACGATCCGGCGGTGGCGGTCGACCTGCCGGCCAAGCTCGAGATGAAGGTGTTCTGCAACCTGACGCGGGAGCAGGCGACGCTTTACGAGGCGACCGTCGGCGACATGCTTCACCAGATCGACCGGGCCGGCGGTATCCAGCGCCGGGGTCTCATCCTCGCGACGCTCGTGAAGCTCAAGCAGATCTGCAATCATCCCATGCTCTTCCACGACGACGGGCGGGACATGCGGCATCGCAGCGGCAAGTGCGAGCGGATCGTCGAGATGCTCGAGGAAGTCGTCGCCGAGGGAGACGCCGCCCTCGTGTTCACCCAGTTTCGGAAGATGGGTGCGCTGTTGGAGCCGCTGCTCCGCGACGCGCTCGGCCGTGAAGTGCTCTTCATGCACGGCGGCACGAAGCTCAGCGCCCGGAATCGCATAGTCGAACGCTTCCAGGACACGACGGAGGACACGCCCGTGTTCCTCATGTCGCTCAAAACCGGCGGGTTCGGGCTCAACCTCACGGCGGCGAACCACGTGTTCCATTTCGACCGCTGGTGGAACCCGGCCGTGGAGCAGCAGGCGACCGACCGTACGCATCGCATCGGACAGAACCGACAGGTGCAGGTCCACAAATTCGTGTGCGTCGGCACGCTCGAGGAGCGGATCGACGCATTGCTCGAGCAGAAGAAGCAGCTTGCGGACCGGATCATGGGTACCGGAGAGGACTGGCTCACGGAGATGACCACGGACGCGCTGCGCGACCTGTTCGCGCTCTCGCGCGATGCCGTCGCGGAGGATTGATGTGCGCCGGCCCGATCGGCGCGTTGGGAAGCCCGATACGGATGCAAACCATGAACGATCAAGACCGACAACACGATGACATGCCCGCGTCGCTCAAGGTGGTGCCGACGGTCTATCCGACGTCGCCGCCGTTGGAGGACCAGCTCGCTTCGTTCTGGGACGCCGGTCCGGAACTCGACACGGTGGACGTCCACATCGCCCCGCCGGACACGCCGCTGGAGATGTTGGAGCGCCTCGGGCCGTCACCGTTTGAGCGCGGGGGCTTTCCGCTCATCGGGTTTCTCGCCACCACCTACGACAAGGTGAGCCGATCGGCGCTCGAGCGGCACTGATACGTTCGCGTCGTCGGTGCGTCGGGCACGGGCATGTCGCGCGGCACGGTGCCGGCGTCGCGGACTCGCCGCGGCGGGGGCACGTTGTTGCCGTGCTCGATCACGCGGACCCGGCGCCGATGCGATGGCTTCCATCACGCCCGACGCGTCCGCGGGTAGGTATCACGCGCGTGGGAACGCGTGTCTCCACGGGCCGCTACGCACTCGGGTGCCAGCCCGCGTCGGCCCAGAGGGTGCCGCTCACCGACGAGTTGCGCAGCAAGAAGCAAACCGCCTCGGCGATCTCGTCCGGCAGGATGAGACGCCGGAGTTGCGTGTTCGGCAGGATCGTCTTCTCGACGAGGTCGTCGCCCAGGGCCCGGACCATCGGCGTGTCCGTATAGCCGGGGTGGATGATCGCGCAGCGCACGCCGTAGTAGATCGCCTCCATGGCCATCGTCGCCTGGGCGCCGACGAGGCCGGCCTTGGCGGTCGCATAGGCTATCTGGCCTCGGTTGCCCGCCGACGACACGGAACCGATGAGCACGATCGCCCCCTGAACGAGCTGCTCGGGTTCCCATTTTCCGAGACCGCGCCGGGCGCGATCCTTGGCGACCGACGCGATCGTCCGCATGGCCCAGTAGATCGGCGCGACAAGATCGACGTCGAGCACCTTGCGAAAGTCCGTCTCGCTGTAGAGAACCGCGTCGCACACGCCGTTGGTCTTGACGACCTTGACGCAAAGTCGGTCTCGTGTGATCCCGGCCGCCGGCACGCAGAGGCTCACGACGCCGAACCGCGCTTCCATCTCGGTAAACACGTGTTCACGGAACCCGGTGTCCGTCACGTCGCCGCGAAACGGGATGAGCAGGTGTCGGCCGATTTCCCCGGTCATGTCTGCGCATATGGCTTCGGTCTCGGCGACCTGGTCCACGACGCCGATCGCGCGCACACCCTCGTCGGCGAGTTTGCGACATGTGGCGCGGCCGATGCCGCTCGCGCCGCCGGTGATGACGGCTACCTTGCCATGCAAATCCATGTCACGTCTCCTACGATGGTGTACCGACTCACCGATTCCGCGCTGTCGCGCCGATCGCGTGCGCGCTGCCGGTCAGCAGTGCGGCGCACACGGTTGACGCTCAACCGTCCGTTGCCAGCGTGTGCGACCGGCTTCCCAGCCCGTATCACACCGCTTGGACACCGGCGCCGCAGGCAAGTGCGGCCGTTTCAACACGCTGTTAGGGAACGGCGGCGGCGCCCACCGCGTCGGACCGCCTGGCGAGCCAGTCGCACGCGTCGGGCCAGAGCTCTGCGTTCGCCCGCGACCCGACCGCCAT
>JBHHVO010000298.1:0-4259 GCA_046754365.1 Phycisphaerae bacterium
CCGGGCTTGCGTGTAGCCGCCGCCCCCATGGCGACGGGAAGACTTCGAGGTCCCGCACACCGCCGCACACCGCAACCGGTCGACGCGACGGCGGTCGGTACCGTCCGGGAATCCAAGACACCGCGAAACACGTGCACCGCCGGCGAAGACACGCGCTCCAAGCGCGTGCCATGCGTTTGTCAACTCGTGAAGCGGGTCCGCGGACGGGACCTGCCTTCCAGGAGTCACTGGCCCGCGGCGGCGCCCCCCGGTCCAGCGGTGTCCCCCGTCCGGGAACCGGGTCCGTCGGGCCGCGCCAAGAGATGGGCGGAGGCGTCGGCGGTCTGGAACATGTCCAGCACGCTGTAGGTGTCCTCGAGATAGCGGACCCATTCCTCCTGCTCATGCTTCCAGCTGTGCGCCATGAGGAACCACACCCGGGGATGCCGGGCGACCCATGCGTCAAAACGCTCGGCAAACGCCGCCGGATGCTGCCGATCCGACCACGGCTCCACCTGAACCGGGACGTCGACATCTTGCCAACGCAGGCGCACAAACCGTTTTTCGCTCTCGTCATCCGCCAGCCACAGGTACGTGTCAAGGTCGGCGTAGTACTCAAACGCGCTGGCGGCCCCGTAATAAACAAAGATTGCGTCCCCGGGCTGCAAGTTCGATCGGATGTGCGCCATCACCGGGCGCATGTGCTCATAAACACGCGGCGAGATAATCGTCGATTCAACCGCACGAGCCGCGGGCAGGCCGATGCACACACCAAGCAGACCGACCGTCGCGCAAGACCACCCCAGCGCGCGCACCAACCGCCACAAGCCGCACCCTACACCGATCGCCACGATCGGAACCGAGTACGTCATGGTCCTCACCTTGCCGAGCGGCCACATGCACAACGCGCCCGCCAGAACCACCTCCACCGCGAGGATCATCACCACCACGCAGAGCGGACGACACCGCCGCCACACCACCCCGATCGACGCCGCGATCGCAAGAAGCTCCAACGTCGCGACACACCAGCTCAGCGGCGGCCAGTCGTGCGTGATCCCCAACACGTATTGCCCCGCCCCCTGCACGCTCACCACCAACCACACACCAAGCGCCGACGGAGTGTACGCCGTCGGCCAGACGTGCTCGACCGCGGCAAAGTATGTGATCACCGACTCCCGAAGCGGCATCCCGGCCAGCCACACGTAACATCCCCATGCCGCGACGCTCAGGACGCACGCCGACCCGACGAAACCCCACCGAGGCCCGGGCACGCCGCGCTCACGACGTAGACATGCCCACCCCAGCAGCGGCATCCATGCCGCCACCACCAGCGACCCGGTAAACGTGCACCCCATCGCAACCAGAGCCAACGCCGTGAACGCGATCAGTTGCCGACCCGTCCGCTTTCGATATGCCTCGAGACCAGCCCACAGCACGACCGCGCAGCCCAGGGCCTCGAGTGAGAAAACCTTGACCATGCGAGAATACAGCACCAGAACCGGGTGGCACGCCGCGACACACGCGATCAGAACCGCCGCCCCCTGGTCCAGATGGCGACGCGCAAACCCGTAAAGCACCAGAACACACGCGATGCCCGCCAACGCAAACGGCAGCCTCAACACGACTTCACTGCGCCCCACCTGGCGCTGAACCGTCCGAAGCAGCAGCAACGTCAGCGGCGGCAACCGCCGCGCTTCCGCCAGACTCCCGTGGTGCGACCAGTTCGCCCGAAACGCTTCATCATGTCCCAGGCTGTCGTATCCCAGGTTCGGCAGCCGCAGCAGCGCCGCCAGGGCAACGACGGCAAAAACGGCGATGAGGTGCTCGCGACGCATCTACCGTGGAATATCGGTCCCTGCAACCCGGGGCTTGCAGTCCCCATCCCTCCACGACCCATCGGCCAATCCGGTGGCCTGCGGGTCCGATAAACGAGGACGAGCAACTCCGAATCACGGCCACGGGTGTTCCTCGGGAGACTCGCGCCAGGTGAGACGCATCGAAAGCGGTGTCCCGGCACCCCAACAACAAGCCTGACGCCCCCGCGAACCGAACGCATCTTGACCACCGATCCACGAGCACAACGATACGTCCATGCCCGCCGCCTACGACCAAGACCTCGCCTATATCCATGACGTCGGATTCGGCGCCTTCGCGCGTGACGCCGCGCCCGGACTCCTGGCCATGCTTCGGCAACGCGGCGTCGCCGGCGGCTGCGTGGTCGATCTCGGCTGCGGCAGCGGGATCTGGGCCGCGCGGCTCGTGCGGGCCGGTTATCGCGTCGTCGGGGTCGACCAGTCCGCCGCCATGATCGCTTTGGCCCACCGGCGCGCGCCCAGGGCCATCCTGCGGCAACAGTCGTTCCTCGACGCCGAACTCCCCGCGTGCGACGCCGTCACGTCAATCGGCGAGTGCTTCAACTACCGCTTCGACGCCAGGGTCGGCGAACAGTCGCTCGCGCGGCTCTTTCGGAACGTTCACACGGCCCTGCGGCGCGGCGGACTCTTCATCTTCGACGTCGCCACGCCAGGCCGCGGCGCCGGCCCGACCATGAGGAACTTCAGTGGCCGAACCTGGGCGATCCTCACAGACGTCCACGAGGACACACGTCTCCGCGTGCTCACGCGGCGAATCACCTCGTTCCGAAAGCTCGGCAACGCCTATCGCCGCAACGAGGAGACCCATCGGCTTCGACTGTACAAGCCGCTCACCATCGCCGTGATGCTACGACGCGCCGGCTTCCGCGCGCACATCGTCCGAGGCTACGGCCACCTGAGATTCAGCCCGGGTCACCGCGGCTTCGTCGCCCGCAAACCGTAATACGTGAAGCGCTGTCGATCGTCGGCCCGCCGGCAGCCGTGCCGCGATGCCCTCACCGCACGGCCAACGGTCGGTCTCTCTATAAATCCACGGGACGGTCCACGTCCGCGCGGTGCATGCCAGCGCGCGCGCATGCCCCATGCACTCGGCGGCTCAGTCGGCCGGTTGGTCGAGGGTTGATGCGTCGGAAATCATGACGCCGGTGGCGACCATCGTGACCACGGGCTGCGGCCCGACGATCCGCTTAATGTCGTCCGGTGACCGGCCCTCGTCCTCGGCGTAGTGGCGGGCGAGTTCTTCGGAAATCCGGTCGGCCTTTAGTATGCCGTGAACGTAGGCATCGTGTCCCGACGCGTTTCGCGGCACGAAGAAGCCGTCGGTGCACTGGTCGCTCGCGGTGAACCGGACGCGCACTTGCTGGGCGCGGTCCGCATCCGTGAGCGTCATCCAGCAACCGCGCTTCTTGCACACGTCGCCGATGCGGGCCTTGATCACGACCGGCGTGTCCGCGAGCGTCTCCGCGCGAGCCACAGCCTGTTCCAGCGATAACGCCCTTTTCGCGGGGATGGGCGCTCCGAAAGCCGCATAACCCGCTCGCGGGCCGGGTTGTTGACACCCGGCGGCCATACACGCCAGGATACTCATGCCGCACGCCGTTGTTTTGAACACTCTGAACATCAAGACAATGCTCCTCCGAAGTATGTCCGCCGGTTCGAGTCCACGCGACGCCACCGAGCCGTGGCACCGCGTGTAGCATAATCGAGACACACCGTCTCGTTCAAGTGGCGCGTGGACATCGCGACGCGGGGGCCGGTCCAGAAACGGTGACAGATCTACGGCAACGGGTCTGCGGGTTGGCTGGTGGGGCTGCGCGACCAAACGCGGGGACGCAAACCAAGCCGGCGATCCGCGTCCTCAACGGCGGAAGCCGTCGGGCACCCAACCGCGATGTTACGCGTGGCACACCACCACCGCGCCCTCACGGATTCGTTTCACTTCAGGCCGTGAAACCAACGCCGCCAGCGCGGCAAGTAATGGTGATCCGGGTCCAGCGACAACACAACGCCCGTCACGTGCCCGACGATGAGCGACCGGTCCGCGAAACCGAACACGCGCGAGTCGCCGCTGTTGTCGCGATTGTCGCCCATGACACAGAACTTGTCGGCCGGTACGGTTACCGGACCGAATGTCCGCGGGGCCGGTTTCGTCGGCGTGAACATCACCGCGTGCGCGCGGTCGCCGATCCGCTCTGTCGCGAACCGGTGTCGCGGCTGCTCCGCCGGGTCGATCGCGGCGACGATAGACGGATCCAACGGCCCGTACGCGCCCGGCTCACCGTTCACGATGAGGCGGTTCGCCCGCATCGCGACGCTGTCGCCCGGGACCGCTACGACGCGCTTGACGAGCCGCGTCCCGTCCTTCGGCGAAAACAGGATCACGATGTCGCCGCGCTCGGGGGCCGC
>JBHHVO010000299.1:0-4208 GCA_046754365.1 Phycisphaerae bacterium
TTGATCAAGCTGACGAGCCGCGGGCCGGTCTTGTTCGCGCAGGACCGGGCCGGGCGCGGGGGTGTCGTGTTTCGGTTGTACAAGCTTCGGACGATGCGCGGGCACCGGACACCGGATCCGAAGGAGATCGTACCGCTCGATCATCCCGAGATCACGCGTGTGGGGTATTACCTGCGGCGGCTCAAGATCGACGAGCTGCCGCAATTACTTCATGTTGTCACCGGGCGGATGTCGCTGATTGGTCCCAGGCCGACACTGCCGGACCAGGTCGCGGCGTACGATGGGTTCCGGCGGCAGCGGCTGCTCGTGCGTCCGGGCATCACGGGGCTGGCGCAGGTTAACGGCAACACCAGGATGTCGTGGGACGAGCGGATCCTGTTCGACATCGCGTACGTGCGCGGGTGCAGCGCGGTGATGGACGCGGGTATCGCGTTGCGGACGATGGCGGCGTTGGTCGTGGGTGAGGCCCGCTTGGCGCGCCGGTTCGCGGACACGGTGTATACCGCGTACGTCACGCCACCGCCGGGGTATACCGCCGGGCACGACGAGTCCGACTCGGGTGGCGCGGTTGGATCCGATCCGGGCGGCGCGACGGGATCCAAGTAGTGTTGCGTCACGCGGAATCCTGGCGGTTGGGTGGCCCAGGGCGTCGGCCGCGGGCGACCCGAGCGGCGGCTTGTTTCGCGCGCGAAGCGCCGGCGCGGGGCGATTCGGCGCGGCCGTCGCGCGCGGTTCGGGCCGCGAATCCATCGCGAAACGGCTAAGCGTGCATCAGGAAGCGATGGCCCGGCCACGGCGTCGGGGGCGTCACACGGCGGTGCGTCTGGGTCGGCGGACGAGCGACGCGAGGCCGAGGCCCAGGAGTGCGAGCACGGCCGCGCCGGGTGCTGGTACGGTCGACACGCCCCGGACCTCGACGACGAGATCGTTGAAGTCGCGGTCGCGTCCGTGCTGCCTGTCTTCCCAGAACAAGAGCCACGTCGGCCCGGGCCGATCGAGGCCGGTGATCTCGTAGGTGATGAGGTGGTCGTCCCGGTGCGCGTCTTGCCGGTCGAGTCGGTTGGTGGTTTCGTCGGATGACGCATGGTGCGGCCCGACCTGGTCGTTGCGGTTGGCGTCGCTTCGGTCCCATGTCCAGTCGGGCCCGGCGACCACGACGTCGTCGAAGCTGATGAGCCCCGGCGCGAGGAACCGCGGGGGCCGAGAACGGACCTCGAGGAGTTCGTGATAGCCGACGGCGTCGGTGAAGCCGAACGCGTGTGAGCGGTGGACGAACCGGACATCCCCGCTGAGGGTGGCCCGGTCGAGGGTCCACGTTTGATCGAGACCGGAGCTCGTGCCGGGCCCGCCGGTGTTCCCGTATCCGTCGAGGAGACTCAGCGTTCCGCCCGGTGCGCCGAAGTCGTCGACACGGACGGCGGTGATACCGATCGTGCTCGTGTAGACGGACCCGCCGAAACGCGCCCCGTTGAACGTGCCCGACACGCCTTCCGCATAGATCGTGTCCAGGATCTGGAGAAAGCTGGTTTCTCTTGATCCTTGGATCGGTGTAAAGTCGGCGCGCGCGGACCCGGCCCCAAGGCCCAAGAGCCCGACCACCACCGACACCCCCCGTAGGGTTGTCCGCGTGCTCGTCATCGTATCCCCCAATTTGGCTTGTCCGTGCTAGGCGGCGTCAAAGCCGTGGCGTTACACCCCGTCGCGCCACGATCGGCCGCCGCCACCGTTCGGTGTGCGAAGGACGATCGCCGCCTACCACCGGTTGGTCAATGGTAGGCGCGCTCACCGGGCACGTTCAAGTATGTGTTTGTCGCGGCGATGCGGCGCCGTCGTGGGGGTGGCTGCGGGTTCGGCCCATAACAGTAGAGCGTGAGGCTGCATGTCGCGCAGGCGTTAAGCCTTCACGCGCTGCGATGACGACGCCGGCAAGATGGACGCCGGCAAGATGCCCGCGGCACGGGTTCGCGATGACGTTGCGCTGTACTGATAACCGGGCGTCGAGGGCGCCGCTCGCTCGCGGTCGGGGTTCGGAGCGACCGTGGTTGGCGTGAGTTCGGGACGCACGGGTGGTGTGGTGGGCGGGTTGGCCGGGCAGCACTGGCGGCGGGGGTGCGGCGCCGCGGTGGCGGCGTCCGGATCGCAACGGGTCGGCCGGGTGGCGTTGTAGCGGCCGCCAGGGCTGGGCGCTGTGATTTCTTGCGACGGGTTGGGCGGGCCGACACGCCCGGGACATCCGCCGCGCATCGCGCCCCGAGCGCGAGCGCCGCCATATGTCGTGACGTGGTCGTCGTTGAATTGCAAGATGTTGTAGGCATGGCGGGAAAGCTGGATTGACGTGTGAGATTCGGTCAAGCGTTTGCGGGTACTCGGACGATAGAAGTGATAGGACCACGACGCTGCGGTTCGTATCGAGAACGGATGCCGTGAGCACGATCATCAACATTGAGAGCTACTACGCGACCCGGCCGGTCACACCTTCGCCGGCGCCACGCGCGGCGACGGCGGACGGCTCGCCGATCGCCCGGGCGCCTGCCGGCGGCGGCGCGGATCGGGTGGAGTTCTCGGCGCTCGCCGCGACGCTCGCGGACCTTTCGGACGCGGTGACGGAATCGAGCTTCCGTCTCGCGCGTGTCGCGGCGATCCGCAGCGAGATCGCCCGGGGCACGTATGAGACGCGGGAGCGGATCGACGCGACGGTGGAGCGTCTCCTCGACGTTGTCGGATAGCGTCGCGGACCGGCGTCCGATAACCGGCGGTTCCGACAGCGATTCGCGGGTCGTCTGATAGTCCGATAACCCTTCGTTCCATCCAGTTTTCGGTGGTCGCCACGTTGCGTGGCCTGCGCCGCATCTGCGTATCCGGTTCCGATACGCAGACGCCGCGGCGGTGGTGACGTGCGTTGGTCGTGGTCGGCGCGGGCGCGGGAGACGCCGGCGACGCGGTGGCGCGGTGGTCCATCGCGCCGGCCGGGTCGGGTCGACAATCACCCTGAATCGTACACTTGGGCATCGCCGCGGCGTGCGGGATGCCGCGGCCTCCCCGTTGGTGTCGCGGTATGGAACGATGTCTTACGTCGACCTCACACGGACGCTCAAGGAGTGGTCGTACGACTCGGAGCGGGTCTCCGTGCGGAAGATCCTCGCCGACGACGCGTCCGTGAAAATCCAAATGCGCGTTGAGCTGGGCATCCTCCAGATGGAGGAGACGGGCCGGCCGGACGGGCAGCGCCCGTACGGGTTCGAGTCTTTGCTTGCATACCACCGGTCTCGGCTCGACCGTCACCTGGAGCGCAACGGTACGACGTTGGGGTACGCGCTCGATGCCGGCGCGTGCGATGCGTTGCGGTCTGAGATGTCGCAGTATTACCGGCGGTATGTCGCGATGTTCGTGCTCGACGAGTTCGAACACGTCGTTCGGGACACGTCGCACAACCTCGGCGTCATGGACCTTTGCCGAGACTATGCGTTTGCGCGCGAGGACCGCCGGTGCCTCGAGACGTTCCGTCCGTATGTGCTCATGATGAACGCGCGGGCGCATGCGGCCAACGCGATCCGGGTGGAGGACGCAACGAGCGCGCTCGCGCATATCAACCGGGGCATGACGCACATCCGGTCGCACCTGACGGACCTCGGGCAGGATCGGATGGCGGAACCGTGCGAGGAACTTAAGCTGCTCGAGCAGTTGAGCCGCGAGCTGGCGGACGTGATCCCGGAGAACTCGCTGCTGAGCACGCGCAAGGCGCTCATGGCGGCGGTGAAGGCCGAGCGGTTCGAGGAGGCGGCGAAGCTGCGCGACACGCTTGAGAAACTCTACCAGGCGAACGGATCGCGCTAGCCATCGCGTCCATCGCGCACCGGGCGCATGACAGCGCGGTCGGGTGACGCCGGCGGACGCGTTCGGCCGGGTGGCCCACGTCCTGCGGGAGGAGGGCGCGCCGGTGATCCTCGGCCGATCCCGCCACGCGCCGCGCGACCCACTTCATGGTTTTCCGGTCTGGATGAATCTATCCCGCTCCGCCGAGAGACATAGGCCACCCGACCGGCGCGGTCTGGCTCGGCGGGCGCCACGCCCTCGCGGTTTTGGCTCGGCGGGAGCCTCGCCCTCCCGCTTTTGGCTCGGTGCAGTGGACGCGGTGGTTGGGGGTGTTTGACAGGACATCGCAAGGTCACTTGCAGCGCAGGCTTCCAGCCTCACGAACTACTGTGATG
>JBHHVO010000300.1:0-4206 GCA_046754365.1 Phycisphaerae bacterium
GGAGATCGTCGACGCCCTTCCAGGTGTCCATGCGCGCGAGCAAGAGGAACCGGCACGGTCCGTCGGTGGACGTTTTGGCCGGCGCGGGCGGCAAGTCCACGGCATTGGCGACGACGGTGATGCGGGCCGCGGGGGCGATGGCGTGGAGTTTTTGCTGCCAACCGAGTGACAGCGCGATGACACTGTCGGCCGCGGAGAGCGTTTTGTCGATGATCCAGCGTGCTGTGCGGCCGGCGCGGGCGTAGAACACGTCGAACGCCGCGCCGTGGACGTGGAGGATGACGCGGCAGCGGGCCCGTCTGGCGAGTTGCGCGTCGGCGGCGGCGCGGTAAAACGAAAAGCCGCTGCAGGTGTGGATGTGGACGATGTCCGGCGCGACGGCGGCGATGGTGCGTCGGAGGGCTGCGAGGTGCCGCGCGTGGCGGAGCGCCCGCGCGGGCAGCGACTCGCTCGTTCGCGGCGCGTGCGTGGTCGCGAAGAACGCGGTCCGGACGTCGGGTCCGTAGTCGATGCGGTGTAACTGCGCCGCGACGCCGGCGATGCCGCCGGTCATGGACGCCGGTGGACCGATCATGAGTACGGTTGTCGCGGTCGTCGCGTTGGATGTCGCGCAGGGTCGCGCGGGTCGGGTGTGTATGACGCCGGGAGACACATGGTTATTCGGCACGTGCCGCCCGGCGGTGAAGGCAAAAGCGCGTCCACGCACGGACCGGACCGGTGCGACAGCGGCATGACCGCGACGCGGGCCTACGCGCGTTTGCGTTTTCGCGTCGCGGGCGCCAAGGATGTCTTTGGCTTGGCGCGTTCGTGCGGCTTTCCGGCGGCGGTTGCTTCGGCTGGAGCGGGCGGTTTCTCCGGCTTCGGGGCGCGTTTGGCGAGGACGTCGGTTTTGATGTCGTTCATCAAGTCGGGGTTGTCTCTTAGGAATTGTTTGGCGTTCTCGCGTCCCTGCCCGAGTCGGACATCCTTATAGCCGAACCACGCGCCGGTCTTGTTGACGACGTTGTCCTCGACGGCGAGGTCGAGGAGGTCGCCTTCGATGCTGATGCCGCTGTCGAACATGATGTCGAGTTCGGCGGTTCGGAACGGCGCGGCGACCTTGTTTTTGGCGACCTTGGCTCGGATGCGGTTGCCGACGGCTACATCGCCTTCTTTGATCGAGGAAATCCGGCGGATGTCGAGCCGGACGGACGCATAGAACTTGAGCGCCCGCCCGCCCGGGGTGGTCTCGGGATTGCCGAACATGACGCCGATCTTCATGCGGATCTGGTTGATGAAGATGACGACGGTGCCGGTCTTGCTGATGGTGGCGGTGAGCTTGCGCATGGCCTGACTCATGAGGCGGGCCTGGCCGGCGACGTGGGCATCGCCCATGGCGCCCTCGATCTCGGCGCGCGGGATGAGGGCGGCGACGGAATCGACGATGATGACGTCGATGGAGCCGCTTCGGACGAGCATTTCCGTGATCTCGAGCGCCTCTTCGCCGGATTCCGGTTGGCTGACGAGGAGCTTCTCGAGGTTGACGCCGCACTTCTTCGCCCAGGTCGGGTTGAGGGCGTGTTCGGCGTCGATGACGGCTGCGATGCCGCCGGCTCGCTGGGCCTGGGCGGCGACGTGGAGCGCGAGTGTGGTTTTCCCGGAGGATTCCGGCCCGAACATTTCGATGATGCGTCCACGCGGCAACCCGGACCCGCCGAGGGCGAGGTCGAGCGAGAGCGCGCCGGTGGAGATGCCTTCGATGTCGGCGCCCATCTGATCGAGCTTCATGATGGCGCCCTTGCCATACGCCTTTTCGATTTGCTGCATGGCCCGGCCGAGGGCCTCGCTCCGTTTGGTTTCGTTATCCGAGTTCAGAATGACTTTCATGGCGTTTCCTCGTTGGTATCCTTGTGCCCGGGCGGCCCGAGCACGGCCCTTGTAACCGCGGTATACGTCGGCCCGCCTGGTGCGAGGGAGGTTGGCATGAGTGTCAGCGACCGTACGGCCTGGCCGGCGGGTCTGACGCGCGCCGCTTCCACGAGCGACCGCAGCCGGCCGCTGGAGCGGTCGTCCCGGACGCGCCCGAGCGTGACGTGCGGGGCGAACGGGCGACGCTCTCGTGGGATGCCGGCGGGTTGCAACGCCGCGTCCACGGCGGCGAAGCAGCGTCCGAGGGCGCCGGACGCCGCCGCGAGGCCGACCCAGATGACACGGACCCGCCCCGCCGGCGGGAACACCCCGGATCCGCTGACGGTTATGTCGAACGTGTCGCACCGCGCCGCGGCCGCCCGGATGGCGTCGGACACGCGGGCCACGTCCCCGTCGGGCACCTCCCCGAGAAACTTGAGCGTGAGGTGGAGATGCTCCGGGCGAACCCAGCGGACGCCGCTGGCGTCTCGCCGTAGCGCGTTCTGAACGGCGGTCAATGCAGACCGCAGATCGTGTTCCAACTCGACCGCGACGAATAACCGCACGTCGGTTCGATCGCTCCCGTTCGATCGCGGCACACCGTTGCGGTGGTGCCACGCGTCCCACGGTTTCGCGCGCCGTGCCCGGGGTTGCCGCGGTATCCGATCCGCGGCGTCCGCCGCCCTATTCGACGCGCAGCATGTTGACGAACGCGTCCACGCGCCGGTCGAGGTCGGCGCGCGGGAGGTCCCGCACGCAATCGAGGGAGAAGTCCTCGATCGCGAACGACGCCGCGACGGTGCCGCGGACCATCGCGCGACGCAGCGCGTCGAAGCCGCGGTCGTCCTGGACGCTCAGGTATCCCATGAAGCCGCCGGCGAAGCTGTCGCCGGCGCCGGTGGGGTCGCGCACGAGCTTCGTGGGAAACGCCGGGATCGCGGCCGTCCCGTCCACCGAAACGAGGAGCGCGCCGTGCTCACCTTTCTTGATGACGACGAAGCTCGGGCCAAGGCGCAGCACGGCCTCGCCGGCTTCGACCAGGTTCACGACGCCGGTGAGCTGGCGGGCCTCTGCGTTGTTGATGATGACGCCGGTGACGCAACGCAGCGTCTGGACGAGCGATTCTCGCTCTTGCTCGATCCAAAGGTTCATCGTGTCGCATACGACGATGCCTGGTGCGTCGAGCTGCGAGAGGAGTTCACGTTGGAGCGTCGGATGTGTGTTGGCGAGGAAGACGGTTTCGGTGTCGGTGAATACCGGCGGGACGACGGGTGCGTCCTCGGCGAGGACGTTGAGGTCGACGGAGACGGTTTTGGCGTCGTTCATGTCGCCGTCGTAGCGCCCGCTCCATCGAAAGGTCTTGCTGCTCGGACGGACCTCGAGACCGGCGAGATCGATGTCGCGCGACGCGAGCACGTCGCGGAATTCGCTCGGGAAGTCTTCCCCCACCGCGCCGACGAGCCGGACGCGCGTATAGTGCGACGCGGCGAACGCAAAGTACACCGCGGAACCTCCGAGCACGCCGTCGGCCCGCCCGTGCGGCGAGACGACCGTGTCGATTCCGATGCTACCGGTGACCAAGAGCGACACCCGATTGTCCCCGTACGCGTTCTCGCATGCGCGCGTCCGGCGGCCCCTGCCGCCGACGCCGAGCCTCCGCATGCTCCGCGCCGCCCACTGCGGTGGCGGGCCCGGCACGACCCGGCGCGTCCGCATGGCGTGCGCCACACCGGAACCTTACCGCGACATCAACCGGTTGGCAAGCGAAATGTTAGAAAAATGTTAGGTTGCGCGGCGATGCGGTGCGGCGCGGGGATGCGGTCCGCGGCGCGGGGACGCGGTGCATGGTTTTGTGTGGGGTGCGGCGGCGACACCGGGGGCGGCGGCTGGTTCCGCGCGGGCGGTCCGGGCACAGACTCATGCGCGAAGCGGGGTGGGCCGTCGCGCCGGCGTCGTGGCACGGGCGGACCGGCCGGGCAGCGTGGCGGATGCGCAAGGCGAACGGGGCGGTGATGGCGCGGATGCGTTCACGGCGACGCGCGCGCTACCCCGCAGGGCCTGGTCGCCGGGGTGTGGTCTGCGTGGTGTCGGCCGCGGTGTGCTATGCGCCGGACGCGACCGCGCCGACGTCGGTTTTGGTGACGCGGAGGATTTCTTCGGCGGTGGTGATGCCCTTGAGCGCCTTGGCCCAGCCGTCTTCGCGCATGAGCTTGTGCCCGGACCGCCTCGCGACGGCCAGCATCTCGCCGGCGCTGCGTCGTTGGACGATGAGTTCGCGGATCTCTTCGTCGACGTGGAGCAGCTCGAAGATGCCGAGCC
>JBHHVO010000301.1:0-4194 GCA_046754365.1 Phycisphaerae bacterium
GCCGGTGGCGAGGGGGCTCCTCTCCTCCCTGTGACCGACTACCTCCTTTTCCGGAGCGCCAGGAGGAGCCGCGTGATTCTCAACATCGGAGGGATGGCGAATCTCACATCGCTCCCCGCGGGCGGCGGGAGCCTCACCCTGCTCGAGTCCGCGGGCGCGTGTCGTGCCGATTTCGAGACGGGCTCGCGATCCCGTTTCGGCGCACCGTTGGCCGGCGTGTTGGGCACGGATGTTACGCGTGTTCCGTCGGGCGCGTGCCACCGGGCGCTACGTCAAGTCGACAAACACGACACCGCGGCGGAGTTCGGCGTTGTAGCGGCGGACCCGCGCCCGCGGCGCATCGACGCACGTCCCGGTGCGCACGTCGAACTTCCAGTGATGCCACGGACATGACACGATATGACCGTCGAGCGTCCCGGCGGCGAGGTTGCCGCCGGCGTGGGGGCACGTGTTGTCCAGGACAATAACGCGATCGCGATCGGCCGATATGAACACCGCGAGGTCGAGGCCGTCGTGCTCGACGAACGTCCCGGCGCCCGCCCGGCAGCGGTCAACGGCTATGAGCTCGACAAACGGCAAGGACCGGTTCTCGCAACACGATGATTAGAAACGGCGCAAGAATTGGTGCTAGGGATTCCGAACGAAAGGAGCGTGTTTGATCGGCTTGCGCCGGGTGCGTTCGACAGGTCATTGTTACGCGCACCCTCAACCCCGAACAAACGCTTCCAGCCGCCGCAAGCCTTCTTCAATCCGTTCCGTCCCAGTGGCGAATGAGAGTCGAACGTGTCCGTCGAGTCCGAACGCGACGCCCGGCACGACCGCGACGTGCGCCTCGCTCAGCAGCTTGTCGGCAAACGCGGCCGAGCCGGCTACGCCCAACCGTTGATACGTGTCGGACACGTTGGGAAAACAGTAGAACGCGCCGTTGGGACGCACACATCGGACGCCGGGCATCGCGCTGAGGCGCTCCCACATGAACGCGCCGCGGCGCTCGAACGCCGTACGCATGGTCTCCACCACGTCCTGATCCCCGGTGAGGGCCGCGGCGAGGGCGTGTTGTGTGAAGGTCGCGGCGCCGCTGGTGGTTTGCGATTGCAGCTTGGCCATCGCGCGGACGGCGTCACGGTCCCCGGCCGCGTAACCGACGCGCCAGCCGGTCATCGCATAGGTCTTGGACGCACCGTTGAGCGTGATCGTCTGGCGAAACGCGGCATCCCCCGCCGCCGCGAAGCTGAGCACGTCATGCCCGCCGTACACGAGGCGGTCGTAAATCTCGTCCGACAAGACCCACGTGTCCCACGTCGCGAGGGCGTCGGCCAGCGCACGGGTCTCGCCGGTCGTGTAGGCGGCGCCGCCCGGGTTGCATGGCGAGTTCAAGACCACGAGCCGTGTGCGGTCGGTCATGGCAGCGAGCAAATCCCGCGGCGCGAGTTTGTAGCCGCGTTCCTCCGGCCCGGCGACGAACACCGGCACACCGCCGGCGAGCTTGACGATTTCGGGGTAGCTTACCCAGTACGGGCGCGGGATGACGACCTCGTCGCCGGGGTCGACGAGCGCGTGGACCGCGAGATAGACGCCCATCTTGCCGCCGGCTGTGATGATGACCTGGTCGGGGTCGTAGTGGAGCCCGTTCTCGCGGGCGAGCTTGGCGCAGACGGCGTGCTTGGCAACGTCAATACCCGACGTCGGCTTGGGGTAGCCGGTGTGCCCGGCGTGGAGCGCGGCGATCCCGGCGTCTTTGATGTGATCCGGCGTGTCGAAGTCCGGCTCGCCGGCGCCGAATCCGACGACATCGACGCCGGACGCCTTCAACCGCGCGGCCTGGGCGACGACGGCAAGCGTCGCGGACTCCGCGAGCATGGACACGCGCCTAGTGAGTCTCATCGCGTCAAGCAGAATCGCCGCGACCGCGACAGCAGTGCGACGAGCGACACGAACACGAGCCCGGAGTTCTCAGCGAGCTTCAGGCACGAGTTCACCGGACCACCGCCGCAACCGCAGTCGAATGCGATGGAACAAAACGATGCGTAGTCGCCGGTGTGGTACATGCCCCACGCACGCATGAAGATCGCGGGCGTGAAGACGAGCAGCATCCCGAGCAGCAGCGCGGACGCACCGCGGATCCATACGCCGAGCAGGAGCGCCGTGCCACACAGGATCTCGAGCCAGGGCAGCACAATCGCCGTTGTGTTTAAGTAGATGGCCGGAGATTCGGGCAGGATGTGGAAGAGTCGCGTGTTCTTGAGGAACGTAATGGGATCGCTCGCCTTGACGACGCCCATGTAGATGAACACCGCCCCGAGGATGAGCCGCGCGAGCACGAGCGGCACACCGCCGGCGTCGACGCGTCGCAGCCAGCCGCCGAGCTGTAGCGCGGAGCGATCGCGGCGGGCGTCGCGGTCATGGGCCGTGTTGTCATCGTGCAACACACCGCCGCCGCGCAAGAAGTCGCCGTCGGTCACCGTCAGTTTCCCTCCTCGTACGGCATGTCGTTCTCGCGCCACTGGGTCCACCCCCCGGCAAAGAGATAAATGCGTTCACGCGGCACGCCGTAGTCCTCCAGATCCTGACAGACGAAGTTGCTGTCCGTACAGTCACCACCGTTGCAGTAGACGATCACCTTGTCCACGACCGCGGTGTACTGCAGCACGTTGTCGATAAAGTCCTCAAGATGATAATGGTCGCACTGTATCGCGCCGGGGATATGGCCGTCCTCAAACGCCGCATCGGCCCTGGCGTCGACGAAGATGTAGTCGTCGGCAGCCGACTCGAGCAGGTCGGCCACGGCGTCGAATGAGAGCTCCTGGAACCGGTGTTCGGCGTGCGTGGGTTCCTCGGCATCGGCGGCTGCATCGGCCGGATCGCCCGTCGCGCCCGCGTCGTCCGTCGCGCGTGACGGCGGCGGTCGCATGGCAAAGTAGTTCTTCGTCGGCTTGATCCGACCATGGACCGTGTTGACGCTGAACCCGAGCACGATCGCCAAGCCGAGTAGCGCGACGACCTCCACCACCGTCCTGCCGAGCGTGTTCATCATGCAGCACTCCAGCGTAATCGGGTCCGGTTCGCGCGACGCCGCGTGTCCCGTGGTCGCGCGGGCTACACACCGCCGGGGAACTTCGCGCGACCGCGCGCGGCTGTTCGCCGGGCCGCGCGACGGTGTCCGGGCGTGCCCGGCGTTGCGCGGGGGTACGCGGCGCGCCGTTTCGCGGACGTCGGCCCGCACCCACGCACCCCGGTGCGACCGTGCGCGGTCGGCTGCGCATCCGGCGGCCACCCATGGCATCATCGCAATCGGCGAGGTCATGGTCAATGGTAGCCCCGCCTGAGTTGCGCGCCGGTGACAACGATGGAGCGTTGTGGACGGCGCGCGAGCGTACGTAGCTCGGACGCGAGCGCCATCACGTCGGACCGTGGTCGCGCGTGTCGGGCGTCCATCGCGTGTCCGGCGGGCTCACCGCGCCCCCGCGAGTGGCAACCGGAACTCGATGCAGCAGCCGTCGCCGTTGGCCGACGCGACGCAGACGCTGCCGCTGTGCAGCTCGACCGCGCGTTTTACGAACGCGAGTCCGATACCGTTTCCCGCGGCCTTGGATGTGAAGAAGAGGTCGAACACGCGCGACTGCAAGTCGGCTGGGATACCCGGCCCGTCGTCGGCGATCGTGACGGTCGCGCAGCCCGCGCGATCCGCGTCGCGTTTGCACGTGATCCGCACGCGGCTGCCTACGGGTGAATGATCCATGGAGTTTGAGAGGATCTCGATGACGCTCTGGGCGATTTGCTCTCGGTCGCCGTACACGGTGAGTCGACGCAGGTCCAATTCGGTGGCGACGTGGATGTCCTTGTCGTGAAGCTGCGGCTCCATCTCGGCCACCGCCTGTTGGACAAGGTCGCGAAGATCATAGTGTTCGAACGCCTGCTCCGGGACGCGCGAGAAGTCCAACAGCCGCGTGACGCGATGATCGAGCCTGCGTCCCTCGGTGAGCACGTCGCGGAGGCGAAGCTTGGTGGTTTCGTCGAGGGTGCCGAACTCTAGCGCGAGCTGCGCGGAGCTCACAATCGCCGCGAGTGGGTTTCGGATGCCGTGGGCCACGGAAGAACACACCTCCCCAACGGCCGCGAGACGGGCATGCCGCTCCTCGATCGCACGCTGCCGGTCAACGATTTGGTCAAAGAGGAGCAGAAGCTGATGGACGA
>JBHHVO010000302.1:0-4187 GCA_046754365.1 Phycisphaerae bacterium
ATCCACGTAGTTACCGAAACGGTCGGGGACTACGCCCGGGCGACGGGTGCGCGACGAAGTTGCCTCGCGCGGGGGACACGAGTAAGCTCGCGCGTCGTGCGTGGCGTCGTCTCCGCGTCCGATCCAGCCGCCTACTTGATGAACGCCTGCGCGCTGACGACGCCCGGCGCGGGCGGCGTATGCGTCGCCACGCCGGCGATTGCCGTGTGTTGCACGTGGCCACGCTCTACGCGCGTGACCGTGTGTACCTTCGTGAGGCGCTCTATCTTCGTAACGCCGCCATGACGGCGGGTCTTTCGACGGGACAAGGAGTGGAACCCGTATGAGCACCGAGCCCCGGATTCACGTACTGCCCGACGTGCTCGTGAAGAAGATTGCGGCCGGCGAGGTCATCGAGCGGCCGGCGAGCATCGTCAAGGAACTCATCGACAATGCCGTCGACGCCGAGGCGACGCGCATCGCGGTGACCGTCGAGGACGGCGGCAAGCAGCTCATCCGCGTTACGGACGACGGCGTCGGCATGACGCCGGAGGAGCTGCGGCTGTCCGTCACACCGCACGCGACCAGCAAACTCCGCGCCGAGGAGGACCTGTACCGGATCGCCACGATGGGGTTCCGCGGCGAGGCGCTCGCGAGTGTGTCGTCGGTCGCCCGGCTTCGGATCGTCTCGCGACCGCGGGACACGGTGGAAGGGCACGAGATTCGTGTCGCGGCGGATGAGGTCGAGGCATGTCAGGCGGCCGGGTGTGCGGTCGGTACGACGGTCGAGGTCCGTGACCTGTTCTTCAACGTGCCGGCGCGGCGAAAGTTCCTTCGGGCGCGGTCGACGGAGGTCGGGCATGTCAACGAACAGTTCGCCCGCGCGGCGATCGCCCGCCCAGACATCGGGTTCGAGCTGACGAACAACGGTCGCCGGATGCACAACCTCGGGGCGTGCGCGTCGCGGCTCGAGCGCATCGGGCGATTCTACAGTGTTGAGCTCGCGTCGGCGCTGCTCAAGATCGAGCGTCGCGAGCCGGGGCTCGTGATCCAGGCGTACGCCGCGCCGCCGGCGCAAACCCGCGCGAATACGCAATGGCAATACGTCTACGTCAACGGGCGCTACATCCGTGACCGGTTCGTCCAGCACGCGATCCGCGAGGCGTACCGCGGCCTGATCGAACACAACCGGCAGCCGGTGATCTTCCTGTTTCTCACGATCGACCCGGAGCGCATCGACGTCAACGTGCACCCCACGAAGATCGAGGTCCGCTGGGCCGATTCCAACCTCATCCATTCACAAGTGCTGAGCACGCTCCGTGAGGCGTTCCAGCAGGCCGACCTTACGCCCGCGTTGCGCGCCGACCGCGCGGCCGCGCCCGTTAACGACGCCGAGCGGGATCGCGTCCGGCGCGAGTTCGCCGCGGCGATGAAGGCCGTTGCGCCGATTACCCCGGGACAGCCACCGGCCGCCGGCGTTGGATCGGCCGCCACGGTGCGCGCGGGTGAGGACATCCCCGTCCGCCGACCCGGCGCGCTGCGTCCGGACGATCCGACGCAGCCGTGGCGTACGCTCTACGGCCCGCCGGCACCGGCGTCCGGCGGTGGCGCCGGCGACGCGGGTGGGCGACCCGAACGGCCGGGTGCTGTGTTCGGGCCGACCGCGGCCGATGACCGCATGCGTGGCGCGGTGCTTACCGGCGCGGACGCCATCGGTTCGGGCGCTATCGATGCGTCGGGCTTGACCGGTCCGCCGGCGGGCTCACCGACCGCGCCGCCGGTTTCGCCGGAGTCCGCGTCGCCGCGGGCGGTGCAGATGCACAATCTCTACGTCGTGGCCGAGGCCGACGACGGGATCGTCATCATCGACCAGCACGCGCTCCATGAGCGCATCATGTATGAAGAGATCAAGACGCGGATCATGGCCGGTGCGCTGGAATCCCAGCGTCTTTTGCTGCCCGAGACGGTGTCCGTCACGCCGGAGCAGGCCGCGCTGCTCGAGACCAACGGCGACCTGCTTCACCGTCTCGGGATCGACGTGACGCCGTTCGGACACGACACGGTCGCCGTGAGCGCGTTCCCCGTGCTCCTCAAGGATGCCGACGTGGGTGGCTTCATGCGCGACCTGATCGACCACCTCGCGCAACAGCCGGCCGGTACGTCCGCCGAGGCGGTGATCCACCCGATCATCGACATGATGGCGTGCAAGGCCGCGGTCAAGGGCGGCGACAGCCTCACGAGCGACGAGATCCAGGCCCTCATCCGGCGGAAAGACGTCGTCGACAAGTCGAGCAACTGTCCGCACGGGCGACCGACCATGCTCCGATTCACGAGGGCCGACCTCGACCGCCAGTTCAAGAGGACATGACATCGACCGGCCTGCGACGCAAACGCGGAGACGGTTGTCGTGGCGGGCGTGGTCGGTGTCGAGCGGGCGGTCGCGGCGGTCGTGCTGATCGTCGTTGCGACGTCGATGGTCGCATGAGCGGCCGGTCGCATGGGCCAGGTTGATCTTGTCCGGCCGGTTGGCCAGGATGGACGGCGCCGACGGGAGCGTGCCTTGCGAAGACGACCACGATCACGCCGACGTGACACCGGGCCGCTGCGCCGGGGGCCGACACACCACACGGCGCGGTGGCTGCTGCCGTGCGTGGTCGTCTCGGCCGCGGCCGCGCAGCCGGCGACGCGGGCGCATGATCCACATGCGTTTGTGAACCAGCAGCGCTCGGTGCAAGAGCGCATCGCGGCCCAGCGCGCCCGGGAGCTCGGCGCCGCGGGCTCGGCGCTGTTCGACTACGGCGGATGGTACAGCCAGCATGGGTTTCTCTTCGACGACGGGATCGAGAGCTCGCGAACGCTGCGGCGGCACGACCTGCGGCTCTGGGGGCGGCTTACGGTGGACCGCGGCGCGCACGAGTTCTACGCCCGCGGACGCCTGAGCCTGCTCGACTTCAACGCCGGTGACGCGTTCGACGGCAACGACGACGACATCGAAGGCCCGAACCTCGAGCGCGGCTACTATCGGGTGGACCTGCGGCGGGCGCTCGCGGACAGGAACCGCGCGCTGCCGGACGACATCAACATCATCGCCAAGGTCGGCCGAGACCTCGCACGCTTCGGCACCGGACTCGCGCTCGCGACACCGCTGGATCACGTCCTGGTCCGCGCCACGATCCGCGATGTCGAGGTCACCGGGTTGTTCGGCCGGACCGTCGGCAGCAGCCGCGACATCGACCTGTCGCGCACGGCGACCCGGATGCGGCGGCGCTTCGCGGGGGCCGAGGTGCGGTACCGCGGGTTCGAGCGGCATGAGCCGTTCGCGTATGCGCTGTGGCAGCGCGACCACAACAGCGAACGCCGCGCGACGCTCTTCCAGCGGTTCGACTACGATTCCATGTACATCGGCCTCGGGTCGAGCGGCGAACTCCGCAAGGACCTCCGCTATCAGGCCGAGCTTGTCTACGAGGGCGGCAAGGGCTTCGGCAACCGTCAGTTCCTTCGTCGCAGCAAGGTCCGTGCCTGGGCGGCGGACGTCGAGCTCGAGTATCTCTTTCGCGGTCCGCACAAGGGCCGGGTTTCGGTGGAGTACCTCTTCGGCAGCGGCGACGGCGGGCGCCGGATCAGCCCGACGGACTCGCGCGGCGGGAACTCGCGGGGCTTTACCGACACGAGCTTCGTCGGCTTCGGCTACCGCGACACCGGGCTTTCGTTCGCGCCGCGGTTCAGCAATCTGCACATGTGGCGCGCCGGGGCGTCGTTGTTTCCCATGCCGGACGACACGCGGTTCGCCAGGCTCGAAGTCGGCACCGACTGGTATGTTTATTACAAACACCACCATACCGGCGCGGTGTCGGACCCGACGGTCGACGTCGCGTCCGGGCAACTCGGGTGGGAGATGGATTACTACGTGAACTGGGAGGTCACGGCCGACCTCGCGTGGACGACCCGGTTCGGCGTGTTTTTTCCCGGACGGGCGCTCGCCGATCGAACGACACGGACGTTCCTGCTCGTCGGCGTGACGTGGAGCTTCTGATGGTGCGCGTTATGTTTCCCGCTCGGCCGTACGCGATATGGATCGCCGTTTCGACGGCCCTCGTAGTCGCCGCCGGGTGCGGTCCGCGCCGGCGTTCCTTCGTCCCCCCGCAAGACCCGAACACGCTTAGCGACGTCGCATTCCTCCACTACCTCCCGACGGTGCCCGTCGTGAC
>JBHHVO010000303.1:0-4177 GCA_046754365.1 Phycisphaerae bacterium
GACCCCGGCAACCGCTCGACACACAACGGAACCCCGTATACGTGAGCCGGTCGATCGACACACCCCCCGCCGTCGCCGCCGTCGTTGGCTACGATCGCTTCATGCGCACCGAGCGCGTGCGCGGGCTCGCCGCCGCACGCCGCGGCGACGACACCATGTGGACCGTCACGAAGCTCGACGGCGCCACGGCCGACCTGGCGAGCGTGCTCGACGACGTCCGGACCGAATCGCTCCTCGGCGATCGCTTCATCGTTGTCGTGGACGACGCCGATCCGTTTATCACGAAGCACCGCAAGGCGCTCGAGACCTATGCCGAGGCGCCGTGTCCGACCGGGTGCCTCATCCTCGCGTGCAACCCACTGCCGAAGTCGACCCGGCTCTACAAGATCCTGAGCCGCAACCACGGCATCATCGAGTCCGACCCACCAATGGATAACTACCGCAACGTCCGCGAGCCGTGGGCGGTTCAGTGGGCGATGGAACGGGCCCGACGTACGCATGGCAAGACGTTGACCAGGGCGGTCGCCCAAATGCTCGCGCGTCGCGTCGGGCGGGCACCGGGTGTGCTCGCGTGCGAGGTCGCCAAGCTCGCGACGTACGTCGGGGACCGCGCCGACATCACCCCCGCCGACGTCGAAGCACTCGTCGGCGCCACGAGCGACGAGAAGGTCTTCGCCGTCGTCGACGCCATGTCATCCGGCGACACCGCCGCAGCGCTGCAACGATGGGATCAGGCCATCGCGACCGACCGCGGCACGCTCGGGCAGGCCGTCGGCGGCCTGCGCTGGGCCATCGACCAGGCCGGTCGGCGCGGACGCGTGTCCGCCAGCCGCGCGGCGCAACAACTCGACGACCTGCTCGAAGTCGACCTCGCGCTCAAGACAGGCGGCTCGACCCCCGACTATGTCCGTCGAGAGATCGACAAGTTCATCGTCCAAAACGCGCGGCGCGGGTCCACCAGCCGGGCGACAACGCGGGAGCACACGGTATGACATCCCCGTGTCGGCATGAACGGCGCGCGCACGCTGCGGTCGTGATGCACAACGTATCCCAAACGGGAGGGCGAGGCGCCCGCCGAGCCGTAAAACAGGGGGGGCGAGGCGCCCGCCGAGCCGCGAAACAGGAGGGGCGAGGCGCCTGCCGAGCCGCGAAACAGGGAGGGCGAGGCTCCCGCCGAGCCGCGTGCGGTGTCGGCACCTGGGCTCAGCAGGCGCTTCGCCCGCCCGGCACCGGTTCGTGCGCGGCCTGCCATGCACGCGCTCAAGGAATGATAACGTCTTCCCGATCCGAACCGCGACCGTCGGAAAGCGATCGCACGCGACGCGCGAGCGCGTCTCGGCGTACCCGGTCCCTCACGGTCGGGGCTCGGAAACATGTCGCTTGGCGGGATGAATACACGACCAGCCAACAGCGTCCGCACCGTGACATACCTTCGGCGCTCATTGGCTCGGGACATGCATACCGCCGCATCGTGCTCGCCGCCGTCACGGCCGTCGCGCTCTGCACGTACGGCTGCGCGAGCGGGCCGCGTGTCGAGCGCGGGCCACACCTGGCCGGCGCGATCCCGGACCCGCCGCCGCCCACTCGCGTTACCATGCCGATGAACGCGGCCGGCACGGACCGCGCCGGTACGATCAACGGCTCGATCGCAGACTTCCTCGCCCGCACGGAGACCTACCGATCGACACCGACACGCCGCGACGTCACGACGCCGCTCGACGGCCGCGCGCAACCACCGCCTCCTCAGCCGCCCGGGGTCGGCGGTCCCAGGGCCGGTCGCCGCGCCCCACGTCGCGACATCGCACGCGACACGCGCACCGAGAGCTTCGCCAACACACAGGTCACCCTGACGACGACCAACCCACCCGTACCGTCGCCGTCACCCGCGCTACCCGTCGTCCAGGCCGTATCCATCGGATCGCCCGGCCGGGTCGATGTCCCGGCGCCAACGCCCAAGCGCACAAGCACGACGAATGAACCGATCGACGCCCGCCCCACCGCGGCCCCATACTCGCTCGATGACATGCTGCACAGCCTCGCCGAGCGGGCCGCGGCGTCCGACGAGTTCGGCCTCCACTGGCAGCTCCGTCTCATGCAGCTCGCGCTCCACCGCGCCGACGACACGCCCGAGACGTCGACCACCCTGCCGGACACCGACCGCCGCCTGCTCGCCGCGATGACCAGCGCCGTGAGCGCCGCCCGCGCCGCCGCGCGCGACCCGATGTCCGTGGATCAGGACCTCCTCGACGACGCCGCGCAGCTCCAGCACGTCCTCAGCGAACTCGCCGACCTCGTCGTGTCGAGCGTCACACTCTGCCGGCGCGTCCTCACGTTCGGCGTCTACGACGAAATGGGCGACGAGGACTTCATCGCCGGCAGGGCCATCCACACCATCGTCTACTGCGAGGTCCGCAACTTCGCGTCCCAGGAAACCTCCGACGGCCGATACCGCACACGCCTCGCGACCCGGCTCGAGGTGCTCACCGCCGACGGCCAATCCCTATGGCACCGCGAGGAGCCCGAGATCGAAGACGTCTGCCGCAACCGCCGATCAGACTTCTTCCTCGCCCAGCGTGTCACGCTCCCCCCGACGCTCCCCGCCGGACCCTACGTGCTCAAGGTCTCCGTCGAAGACCGCCTCTCCGGCCGCCTCACCGAAGCGACCCACCCGTTCCTCATCCAATCATCCCTAGCCGCCAGCATCGCGCCGTAACGCCGTGCCCCGTGGCGCCCGTAGGCGTGTGGCACCCGCCCCCCTAGGGTCACTATGCGGACCGTCCGTTCCACCGTGTCGGCACAAGACCCCCCGCAGAGCGGACCCTACCCGGCTCCGCCCCATTCACCGGTCGTGAAGGATCGGGGACCCACGCCCCGGCGGACGATCACGAACCCGTGGTAGCGCAAACTCCCATGAGTGCCACCCAGCAACCAACGCCCAGGACCACCCAGAGGAAAGCCACAAAGAAGGCCCGTTTCAGGTTGCCGATATGGCTCCGGCCGGTCGGTGGCGGCAGTTGAACGGGTGGGGCCGGCGCGTGTTGTGTGGCGGGCGCCCCCTCGCGAACGACGTGGGGGATGCTCCGCCCGCACGTGGCGCAATACTTCGCCGCCGGGGGGTTCTCCCGACCACAATCTCGATAGGGGCAAGACGGCATGTGCTCAGCATACCTAATGCACGCGCGTGGGGAAAACCGCTCGGCGCGCTATGGAGCTTCGCGTGGCGAGGGCCGCACGCAGTACACCAGCACAGCGGTGTTCAACGTCGTTTGGACAACCGAACACTCCCCGCGAGGTGGAGTCGGTCCTGTGCCCCATCCCCGCGAAACACGTGGCGTACCCCGCGTATGGGAGACAACGCCCCGCGCGCGTCCAGCGAACGCCCTACTTCTCAAACCGCACGCAGTGCACCGGCGGCAGGTGGGCCGAAACGTGTGTCCACGCGTCGCCTTGATCCTCGGAAACCCACAGCGAACCCGTCGACGAGCCCATCGCCAGGCGGTCGCCGGTCTCGTCCACGTCCAGCGCGTGCCGGAACACGAGGTCGTACGCGTGCGCCGACGGCAGCCCGCTTCCCAAAACGTCGAACGTCCGCCCGCCGTCGCGCGTCCGCGTCACCACGACCCGGCCGTCGACCGGGATGCGCCGCTCATCGCTCACCGCCGGCACGAACCACGCCGTGTCCCCGTCCTGCGGGTGCACCACCACGGGAAACCCGAACGTCGACGGACCGGCCGATGGGATATCGTGCCACGATGCGGCACCGTCGGTCGAGCGGAAGATGCCGTTGTGGTGCTGCGCCCACATCACGTCCGGCCTCGCCGCGCACTGCACGACGCAGTGCGGGTCCTGGATCGTCGGATCGCATTTCCGCTCCGGCGGCACGTACGCCGCCCACATGCCGTCCGCGCGACACGCCCACGTCTCCCCGCCGTCGGTCGTCACCCACACGCCGCCGCACGACACGCCGACGGCCACACGCCGCGCGTCACGCGGATCGACGCAGATCGAGTGGATCGCGGGGATGTCGAGACCGCCGCCGAACCAGTTCTTCCGACCCGGGTCGTCCCACAGCGACCGGATCAACCGCCACGACGCCCCACCGTCCGCCGAGCGAAACAGCCCGCCCGGCGCCGTCCCGCACCACAGCACGCCGCGCTCGTCCGCACCGCCCGGCGCC
>JBHHVO010000304.1:0-4176 GCA_046754365.1 Phycisphaerae bacterium
GTTTTCACACACCCTCTGAGAGCTGAAGGCTGAGAGCTGAAGGCTGAAGGCTGACAGCTTACGCTTTCGCTTACCCCATTCACACGCCTCGCGCCTCCGGCGACCAGATCACCTTGTGGAGCTGGATCTGCACCCGCACGGACAAGCGGTCTGCGAGTACCCATGCGGCCAACGCGTCGGCGGCCAGCCGGCCATGGACGGGCGAAAGAAGAATCTCGCACCGCCCGACGAGGGCAAAGCGGTCGATGCTCTCGCGGGCCCAGTCGTAGTCGGCGCGGTCGCCGACCACGAACTTCACCTCGTCGGCGGGGCGCAGGTCGGCCGAGAGGGCCCGGAGTTGCGACGCCGGCATCGTGGGCGGCGTGCCGGGCAGGCACCACGATACGACCGGTAGTGTGTCCGGCAGCAGGGCGCGGGGCAGGCCGGTCGTGCCGTTGACGATGAGAACGAAATCGGCGGCCGCGCGATCGACGGCGGCCAGCCGTGCCAGCACGTGACACCGATCCGGTGCGTCGGGAATGCAGATTTCATGGGGCCATTCGAGGCGTGCCAGTGCCCGCGCGATTCGCGCGGTCTGGGCACACGTGGCGGGCGAAACGTCCACGCTGACGACCGCTACGCGGGGCCGGTGCTCCGGTGCCCTCGGTGCATGGGCGGTGTCGCGCGCTGCGGCATTCGCGGGTGCGCCGGCGAACGTGTGTGCACGCGGGGCTCGCGCTTGCAACCGCTTGCACGCGTGTTCGATCAGGCGTGTCTGGACCCGCGTGACCTCATCCGCGGCGTGCTCCAAGCGCGCGGTGAGCTCGGCGAGCGCTGAGGGCGCGCGGTGCGGCACGGAGATCAGCCGCGCGGGAAACGCGTATCCGGGATGTGCGTCAAAGAACGCCCGAAGATGGGCCACGATGTCGGCACCGGTGATAAACACGAGCCGACCGGCGCGTATCGGCGGCGCATAGTCATACACGTGCAGCGCAAGGCGGAGCGACGCGAGGTCGCTTTCGACGACGAACGTCGCGACGTGCGGTGGCAGGCGCCGGGTGAGCAGCAGCGGTTCGAGCCCGGTGAGCACGCCGGGCAGCGTGACGTTACCGCCGTCGTCCGGCACACGGCCCACGATCGCATCGGCGCTCACTGTCGGCATGGACGAACCCCCGAACCAGATGAGGTCCCCGTCCGGCCCGGGAACACGTAGCGTTGGGGCGCCGTCGCGACCGGTCGCCGGCGAGACGCCGGCCGGCACGGGCACCGAGCGTACGGCGTCGGCGACGTCGGGCTGCCGCTCGGCGAGTGCGTCGACGTTGTGCTCAAAGTGTTCCGGCGGCAGGTGTGGCAATGTGGCGTCCTTCCGAGATGGCTGCCGCCGCGGGGTCCGTGCGTGTCCAGGCGGAGCGGATCGCCGCCGTGCGGCGTCGGCGGGCCGCCGGCGTGGCGGACACTATGCGCCGCGACCCAGCGCGGTTACGGCCAGGAACATGAGCCATCCGAGCCACGCAATGACGGCGAGGACGAGCGGTGCGCGCGGCATCGGCGGGGCGAGCCCGACCGGCACGGATGGGTCGTCCCAGTTGATCGACGCCTTGCGGTGGGATCGCTTCGCGCCGGCGTGATCCGCCTGGTCGTCCGTGGGTGTTGCGTTTCCGGCTGATTCGTTCGTGGTTGCTTGGTTCATGGCGTGGTCACCGCGTCAATGACGACCGGGATGCGGATCTCCCCGGCGCCGTCAACGTTGGTCGCGACCGTCAGGACGGTCTCATATGTTCCGGCCGGCAAAACCCCGGAGAGCCTGACCTTGAGAAAGCGGATGTGCTTGCGCAGCGGCGACGCCGTCTCGACGGTCGCGGTCACGGCGGTCTGGTCACAATGGATGTCGCCGATGCCGAGCGCGACGGTCGGGTGGGCGGCGAGCTTGACGCGCCGGTTCGCACCGACGCGGGTACCGTCCTGGCGGAGCAGGATGAGCGGCGGATCGACGGCGATGATCGGCGCAACCCGCACGAAGATCGGAATGTCCACGACGGGTTGGTCCAGCAGGCTCGTGCGGATGCGCAGCGTCGCCGCGAGGGGACCGTCCGGCGCCGTGTCGCGAATCGTGGCGGCCGCGGTGTACTCCGTACCGGGTCGCCGGCTCTCGCGCGGCGCCACGGTGACGTCGAGCCACGGACCGGCCGACGCACCGATAACCTCGAACGGCTCGCGGTCAGTTGAGCGCAGGGTGATGGTCGTCAGCCGCTGCCCCCGTGGGAGCGGGCGATCCAGCGTCCTGATGAGCTGCGGCGCGTACGTCAGGGCGCCGACGATGGTACCGGTGAACATGACCTTGCGGACACGCTCGAGCCCGCCGATGTTGAGCCGGATGGTCGCGTGCGACCGGATCTTACCAAGCGGCGCGTCGTTGGCCACGGCCAGATGGATGCGCCGGCCCGTGCCCGACGCGGTCGGCAGCGCCTCGGTGCGGTAGGTGATCGGCGCGCCGTTGGTGATCTCCATCTCCACGATGTCGACGACGTTTTGGCCGGGCCCGGGGGTGATATCGATGGTTTGATCGATCGTCTCGCCGCGCCGGACCGACCGCAGGTGTACACCGCGCGGCGGCTTGATGACGAACAGCGGATCAACCTGCGCGATGAACTGAAGGTCCAGTGTCGGCTCGACGGGATCGTTGCTGATGACACGGACCGTCTTGGTCTGTCGCCCGGCGCGGCCGGTGCTCTCGAACTTCGCCGTAAGTTCGAGGCGTCCGCCGGGGGGGATTCGTTTCTGCTCGTCGTCCAGGGCCACGATCGTACAGCCGCAGCTTGCGGTCGCCCGATCGATGACCAGATCCGCATCGCCCTGGTTCAACAACACCCACGACACGGGCTGTACGTCGCCCTCGTAGACGATGCCCAGGTCCTGCGTCCGTTGGGGGACAAAGAGCTTGGGGCGCTTTTCCTGCGCCGCCCCCGTATCCACCGGCGCCGGCGGCAACTGCGCCAGCGCCGCCGCCGAGCAAGCCGCCGCCGACACCGTTAGCGCCGAAAGGATCATGTCCAGCCGTATCCCCATACGGATTACCTCCAACCGCCCCTGCACGACCGCATCCACACAGTGAACCCGCGCAACCGAATCGATCCCGCCGCACCGACACGCTCGTGCGCCGGCATACCTCACCGATGCAGCCGGGGCGGACAACCCTCACGGCCCACCCGGCGCCGCGCCCGTCCACCGAGTGTGCGGTCAACCTTGAGTCCGCCGGGGCTGCTTCGTGGGCGGCCCATCGCCTTCGAGGTGGGGGCCGCAAATCCGACCCGCGATTCGCGTCCCCCACGGCTGAAGCCATGGGGCACCGAACCCGCAGGATCACGCGTGACGCAACACTGGCGAAGCATCCACCGTATACGGAAGCATCCGCGGCGACGGGCCGGATGTCAATTGACGTGCGTCATGGAGAAGTAACTTACGGTACGATGAGTTCGAGGTTGTGGCGCCGCGGGCCGTCCGCCATCTCCTGCAACATGAGCTGCACGGTTCGCCCGCGGAGCCGCGCGCCACCGCCAAACCGGTACTCGGTGATCTGCGTGTCGCCGGGCCGCAGCCCGGTCATCGGGCGGTACTGCCTCGCGCGGCCCGGCACACTCGCCGACCCCCGGAAACTCAACTCCGTCGACGAGCGATTCGTCACGATGTGCCGCAGCACGAGGTCGTCGCCGTCGATGACGGGCACACCGGCCACGTCTACGTCGGCGAGGCGGAGCTCCAGGCCGAGCGGCACCTCGAGGTAATAGCGCCGCCCTGCGCTCGACAGGTCGAACCGGGCGGTGATGATCTTGCGTCCCGCCGGCTCACGACGCGGATACCGCAACGCGAGCCTGCGTTGCAGCGTCTGCCGGGCCATGAGGCTGAATGGAAACGCCTGCGGTGTCACCTCCCAGTCGTCCGGAATGCCGAGCGCGATGGACCCCGAGACGGGGCGCGGGCCCGCATGCGTAAGGCTTAGCGTACGGTCGACCGTGTCGGTGCCGAAGTCGAGCTCGTCCGGCGTGAGACGCAGCCCCATCCGGAAGTCCACGAGCCAGCGGTCCACGCCGTCCACGAACACCGGAAGCGGCGACGCCACGATGATCTGCCGGCCATGGACGTCACGCTCGAGCGGACGCGCCCGCCCCCACATGTCGATCTGCCGGGCGGCCGCCCCCA
>JBHHVO010000305.1:0-4169 GCA_046754365.1 Phycisphaerae bacterium
AAGTGGCTCCATCCGTACGTCAACGTCGCGCTCAGCGCGACGCTCCGCGACGCGCTGCTTCCGGGGCTCGATGAGATCGGTGATGCGCTCACGGACGCGGTGATCACGACAAAGCTCGGGTACAGCGGTGTGACGACGGTGCACGAAGGGCCGATCCCGATCGGTGTGCTGGCCGTGCCGACCATGTTCGCCGTCGGCGCCGGCGGTGACGACGGGGCGCAGAGCGACCTGGCCCGCGAGCGGCTTGCGTCGCAGCGGTTGAAGGTGCTCTACCATCATTGCGTGTTGTTTCGTAAGGATCAGGCTCGCTGGCCGGCGGAGGTCGCCGAGCTGGACGGGTATGTCGACTTCGCCGGGCACCCGGAGCTTCTGCGGTTTCCGATGTCTTCGAAGAAGCAGCGCGCCGCGTGGGTCAAGGCGGTGTTCGGGACCGGCACCGAGGACGCGGATGAGCAGGAAGAAGCGGACGACGACGCCGAGACGGTGCTGGATGACAGCCTTTACGTCGTCGACTGGGGCGGCGCGTCGTGGACGTTGGGCTACGCGCCGGACACGCTGGACCATCTCGATGCGCTCTACATCGATCAGGACGGGCGGATCCACCGCACGGTGAAGCCGGTGCCCAAGACGACACCGCCGGCGGACGGTGGGCTATCGGATGACGCACACGACGCATCGGACGACAAGGCGTCGGACGATGAAGAAGACGGATCAGCCGTGAAGGCGCCGGACGACAAGGCGTCACCCGGTACGCCGGTGGAAGAGCCGGACGGAAGCACGATCGAGTCGTCGGAGCGGTAGAATTGGGTTACGCGTAGTATGCGGGTTGGGTGCCCCATGGCTTGGGCCGTGGGGGACGCGCCGGCTCGGTGTTCACAACTCGGCAACCGGCGTCGGCGTTCAACAGCGGAAGGAATGAGGCCATGAGACTTGAGACGAGACCATACGCGCGGCGGCAACCATCCATCGCGCCGCGGCAACGCATGGAACAGACAGCGTCAAGGCGGCGAACGCGGCCGCGGTGGCACGGGGGGTGCTGGTGCTGCCGTGGCGCCGGATGGGCGAACTTGGCGCTCGCGTGCGTGCTCCTGGGCGGTGTGGTGGCTGTGCCCGCGTTCGGGCAGGGTGACAAGACGGACACGATCATCAAGAAGTTCGGCGGCGACGATGCGAAGCCGAATCCGATCTTGCGGCTCGCCGAGCTGCGCCTCGACGAGTATGTCGTGCCGGCCCGGATGATCAACCTGCCGTTGCCGGGGCGGACCCGGACCGTGCAGGACGTGCTGGACCGGTTCGAAAAGTGGTCCAAGGACGACGCGATCGGGGCCGTGCTGCTCGACGTCGGAAACATCGGGCTGTCGCTGTCGGACATCGAGGAGCTACGGGCCGGGCTTGACGGTGTGCAAGGGTCGGGCAAGAAGGTGTTCGCGTTTCTCAACGCGTCCGGCCCGCTGGGGTATCTGCTGGCGTGCGGGGCGGACGAGATCGTCGCGGCGCCGACCGGCAACGTGATCATCCCCGGGCTTGGTGCGCTCTTCCCGTTTATGAAGGGCTACTACCAGATGGTCGGGCTGGAATACGACGTGATCACGGCGGGGAAGTACAAGTATCCCGGTTTTCTCAACGCGCGTGAGCCGAACAAGTATTTCCAGGAGGAGTTCGGCGCGATCCTCGACAGTTGGATCGGCGACTACAAGGCCATGATCGCGGACGGGCGCGGCCTGTCGCATGAGGCCGTGGACGAGGCGGTCGACATCGCGTTGTTCGACGCGACGAAGGCCCAGCAGCGCGGCCTGATCGACACGCTCGCGTACTACGACGAATACCGTGACCGCGTGCTCCGGCGCCAGAAGATGAAGCGGTACCGCGGCAAGGAGTCCGGCCTGGCGAACGTGAACTCGATCCAGGACCTGGTGGAGATGCTCAACGAGAGCCTCAAGGAGGCGCAGGAGGCGCGGCAGGCGGTCGGGCCGAAGATCGCCGTGCTCCACGCGCGCGGTCCGATCGTGGACCTGAACCTCGGCGCCGGGTTTGCGACGCAGCTCATCTGCCGCGACGACTTCGTCAAGGTGGTCGATCGGCTGCGGAAGAACAAATCGATCAAGGCGGTCGTCATGCGGGTCGATTCGCCGGGCGGTTCCGGTTATGCGTCGGACGCGATCTGGCATGCGCTGCGGCGGCTCGGCGACGCGAAACCGCTCGTCGTGAGCATGGGGTCGGTCGCGGGCTCGGGCGGCTATTACATCGCGTGTCCGGCGCGGCGGATTTTCGCCCAACCGACGACGATCACCGGGTCGATCGGTGTGCTGGGGATCTTCCAGTCGTCGTGGTCGCGGTTGAACCGGATGGACTACGAGATCGCGGAGATGAAGCGCGGCGCGCGGGCGCTGCTCGGTTCGCAGCATCGCACGCTCGCGAAGCGCGACCGCCGGTTCCTTCAGGACTACATCAACGAGTTCTACGGTGTGTTCATCGACCGGGTCGCGCTGACGCGCAAGATGCCGGCGAACGAAGTGCGCAAGATCGCGGGCGGGCGGATCTACACCGGCCGGCAGGCGCTGGACCTCGGGCTCGTCGATGAACTCGGCGGCCTGGCGGACGCGATCGACGCGGCGAAGGACATGGCGAACATCCCGCCGAGCGCGGAACTCAAGATCCTGCACTACCCGCGACCCGGGAGCCTGGGCGAGATGTTCGAGAGCCTGAGCTCGGTCGGCGTGACGCAGGCGCTGGAGACGCTCGCCCGTGCGTCGGCGCCTGCGCCGACCGTCCCGTTCCACACGCAGCTCGTGCATTTTGCGACGCGGGTGCAACCGCTCTGCTGGATGGCGGCCCCTGACTTTTCGCCGCGCGATACACTGGTCCACGCCGGCGCGTGGGGTATGATGCCCGAAGCGGCACCGCCGACGCCGCTGGAGGCGCTCCTTACCGGCGGGCGGTAGCGGATTTCGGAACGCCGATCGCGCAACGGGGGCGCGCATGCGGGCGTGCTATCTCTACCCATGCCGCGCGGGTGATGATGCTTGTCGCGGGCGGGAAGGCGTGCGGATCGGATGTTGATCAAGTGGCGCGGCGGCCAAGACCCGCTCGTTTGACGCGGCGTAGCGCGTGTACACATGGATGTTGCGGCTTCCCACCTCACGGAACGCATGTGACCGTGGCCGAGTCCGCCGGGCGTAATGTGGCGGACGGCGCCCGCATGCTCGAACTTCCCGACCACTGGCGCGCGCTGGTGTTCACGTCGGGCCCCACGGCGGCGCCGTCGTGTGGATCCGAGCACGCCAATGGCCCACCACAACGGCCCGACGCCGACCTCGACGCCTGGCGCGACATGCTTACCGCGCTCATCCGCCGCGTCGGCGATGATCCGGACGGCGTCGCACCATCGCCCGACACCGAAGTGCTGAAACACGCCCGGACCGGACGGGTCGTCCGGACCGTGCTGACCGGTGACCGCACGCGATGGGACGTCGTGTGCAAGTACGATGGTCGATCGCGCGGTGCGGCGGACCGCTTGGTTCGAGCATCGCTCTCGCGCCACCGCCGCGACTGGCGGCGCGCGCTCGCGCTCATGCGCGCCGGCATCGCGACCGCGCGACCCGTCGCACTCATGTACCGCTCGCGTCGGCCGCGCGGATCGATGCTTGTCGTGGAGTACCTCGCCGACGCGCAGGACCTCGACCGTGTCGTGCTGACCATGCTGCCGCGCGTGCCCGCGCGGCGCGTTCGGACCGTGAAGAGCGCGTTGATCGCGCCGATCGTCGACATGCTTGCGGGCCTGCGTGACGCGGGCTTCTACCACCGCGACCTCAAGGCGTCGAACCTGCTCGTTACGGACTGGGACGGTTCGGGCGGCGCGCCGCGCGTCTGGGTCGTCGACCTCGAAGGGCTGCACCGGGGCGTGGCGGCCTCGTACCGCGCACGCTGGCGCCCGGTGATCCGGCTCGCGGCGAGTCTCGCATCGTACGATGCGGTGACGCGCACGGACTGCGCCCGGTTCCTGCGGGCCTACCTGCCGCTCGTCGGCATTCCCGCGGATCAGTGGAAAACGCACTGGCGTCGTCTGGCCGACCGCGCGGCGGCCTACAACCGGCGGTCGCGCCGGCGGAAGCGTGACCGGATCGACGGATTCACCGGGTAGCGCTTCGTAGCGCATGCATCGACGGGGC
>JBHHVO010000306.1:0-4162 GCA_046754365.1 Phycisphaerae bacterium
CCACCCCGCACCGACCACGTAGCGTCCGCCCCCCGTGGCGGACGTCGGCGGGCGACACGCCCTCGAACTTCCACGGCCGCCACGGGGGACGGACGCCACACGTTAGCCACGTACACGCCTGTAGGACACGCCGGACACGATCATCGTGAGACCGTCAACTCGCCTCCTTGTCCGCCGACTGCGAACCGTCCGCTTCCCTATCACTCGGCGGCTCCGCAGCCGCGGGCTCCGAAGCCGGCGCCTCGGCGCCCGCCGTCTCGCGCTCGGCCGCCGCATCCGCCACCGCCTCCGCCCCCTCGAACTCCCTCAGAATCGCCAACTCCTCCTCGCTCGTCACGTTCTCCTGCACCCCGGTCTCGAGACTGCTCACCAGCTCCGCATCCGCCTTGAGCGTCTCCACCAGCTCCTCCGCGCGCACCGCATTCTCCGTAAGCTGTTCCGTGTCCGGGAGCTTCGCGAGCTCACCCTGTTGAATCAACGTCAGGTTGTGGATGTCCGTGCTGATGATGTTGATCTGCTGGTTCAGCATACCCGCCGTCGTGTTGTGCCGACCGATGTCCTTCCGCAACTGCGCGAGCTGCGCCGCCAGACGACGACGCGGCACCGGCGACGTCGCCGCCTTCCCCGCCGCCAACAGCTCCGCCTCCTTCTTCTCCAGCGTCGCGATGTCCTCATAGATCCGGCTGCGTCGCTGCGCGAGCGCGGCCCGACGTTCCGCAAGCAGGTTGATCTTCTCAACCTCCGCCCCGTCGCTCGAAAACATCTGCCGGATGCGGTCGATCACGCCCATCGATTTCTTCTCCTGCAGGTCCGCCGGGGCGCCGAGAAACAACAACCACGCCCCGTCCTGCCGCGTCAGCTTCAACTCAACGTCCTCGCGCGCCGCACGCTCAAACCCCTCACGCACCACCGCCGCGGGAAGCCCCAGCGCCGACGAAACCGACGAAACCGACATCGCGCCCGTCAACAAATCCGTCCGGTGCGACGCGATGTACGCCGTCACACGCCGGATCTTCTCCGACGCCCCCTCCGGGTCGAACAGCTTCAACAGCCGCGCGTCCACGTCACCACCGCCCCCGCCCACAAGCCAGCCGCCCTTGCCGTCCGGCTCAATCAGCACCAGCGACACGTTCGGCAACACCGGCCGCGCCGCGCGGGCGTCATCCGCAAACCCCGACGGACTGCACACCCCGATGATGTGCGGCACACGCGCATCCCCCACGAGCGCCCGCACGTGATCCACCAGCGTCGCCAGGTCGATCGGCGGCGCGTCCCCCGAATCCTCCGACACGTAGTGATCAAGCGGCGACAGCGTCGACGCGATCGCGACACCCGTCTTCTTCTTCCCGAAAACAAGCCGCCGGTCGAAACCGTGCAACACGATCCGCCGGTTGCACGGAAGCGACTTGAGCAGCTCCCGATCGTACATCCGCCGACGCGCCATCACCGCGCGGAGCCGGTCGCTCTCGTCATCCTGAACCCGATGCCAGATCGTCCCCCGAAGCTGCTTGCCCTTCGCGGCCTCGAAGTTCGCGCCGACGCCCGACAGAAACGCCGTCTCGCAGCGATGAGCCTGTTTCGCCTCGGGTGTCAACACGATGTCACCATTGCCGATCACGGCGCTACCGTCGCTTCGCATCACGCTTCGCACCCGCGAAACCACACGGCGCAACACCATCCGACCGTCGAAACCACACGGCCGGCGGCCGCCGAAGCGCTCTCATGCTACACCGTCCGCCCCAGCCGCGCGCCGCACTGACTGCAATACCGGGCCGAACGAGACTCCACCTTCCGGCACGTCGCCCGCGGGCAAACCACCGCCCCGCCCCCGCGACGATCCGGCGGCGACGCCCGCGACCCACCGCCCGTCATCCCCGACGCAGCCCTCGGTCCATGCCCCGTGAGCCGCGATACCGACCGACCAAGCCATTGGAACAAGCCGCCGATCACCTGCCCCAAAAGATAGATCACGCCGAAGAAAAACGCGGCGCAACCGATCACGAGCAACAACACGACAATCAGCAGGTCACCCTGCATCCCATCGCCCCCAAAACCGCGTCGCCGAACATCACCGCCGTGGCACCGGCTTCCAGCCGGTCTGCTGGTGTGGCACCGGCTTCCAGCCGGTCTGCCGGTGTGGCACCGGCTTCCAGCCGGTGTCTATGTCTGGCACCGGTTTCCAACCGGTGCAACCGCGCGCCAAACGCACGAGAGGCAGTCTCTTCAACACGCTGACACTCGTGCATGTCGTGAACCACCGTACGAGTACGCCGCCAGACCTCAGGCCACGACTCGGGCCGAACCGAACAGCAACCGTCACCGAGCCGCCGAACCGCGCCCGTAACGAACCGGCTACACGTGGACCCCCAGCACGGGACCTACGCCTGATCACCGGCGCACCCTCGATCACCCGGCGATGCACGCGCGTCCCAGCGCTACGCCAACACCCGCAGGTCACGCCCGCAGAAGATGCAGAACCGATCACTGCGATGCACGTACGCGTGGCACGCCGGACACGACGGCACCGACACCACGAGCTGATGCCCGCACCGGATACAGAACTGATCGTCACGCAACACCGTCGTCGCACACCGCGGGCACGTCGCCGCGCCATAACGCGCGCCGGCCGCATCCCGAGCGCCGCCCACAACCCGCGCGCCCGACGCCGCGCCGCCGGACGGCGGCGGCGGTGGCCCGACAGCCGTCGGCGTCAGCGCCGCCAGCATCGCCCCCGCCGACGCGAACCGCCGGTCCATCCGCGTATACGCACGCCGGAACACGTCATCCAACGGCGCCGGCACGTCCGACCGGAGCGAACTCGGCACCTCACCGCCCTGAGGCCGCTCACCCGTCAGCAGCTCGAACAGCACGATCCCGCAGGAATACAGGTCACTCCGACCGTCGCACGCGCCGCCCTCCTTCTGCTCCGGCGCCATGTACGCCAGCGTCCCCGCGATGCTCCGACCCTCCTCCGTCAGCAGGCTCCCGCTTTGCAACATCGACTGCGCCGTCGCGCCGCCGATCCGACCCAAACCGAAATCCGTCACCTTCACCGCCTGCTCCGTGATCGCCGCGATCTCCTCGACCGGGCAAGTAAGCAGAATGTTCGCGGGCTTGATGTCACGGTGCACCAGCCCCGCGTCGTGCGCGACACACAGCGCCTGCAGCACGCCACGCATCACAGCCACCGCCGCGCGAATCGGAAACCCCGACCCCAGGGCATCCACCACCGCCCGAAGCGACGGACCGTCCACATATTCCATGATCAGATACGGAGGCGTCGCATACGGATCCAAATCCAGCACACGAACGATGTTCGGATGCTTCAACCCGTGAACCGCCACGCCCTCACGCTGAAGGTTGCGAACGTACTGAGCATCCGTCGGAATCTTGATCGCCACGCGGTCGCCGAACACGTGATGACGCGCGCGCCAAACCTCGCCGAAGCTCCCCGTGCCCGCCGGCGCCTCCAGCAGATAGTTGTTGATCCGGTCCCCTTCACGCAAGCCCATTTACGCGTCCTCGAGTCGTGCCGCCTGGTATTCACAGACCAGAAAATTATAGACGCCGGCCGCGAGGAAACCAAGCAAAAGCACAACCCACGTCACGAAACTATGACCCCGCACCCCACCCGCAAGGCACAGCGCCACGATCCCGTCCACAACCGTATACCCGCCGAGCACGACCGCCGCCGTCGTGTTCGATTCCTTCGCCACCGCCCAACGCGTCACGAGAAACATCGCCCACGGCAGCACCACCACGAAACCGATCCACGCCACCACGAGCTTCACCGCCGACCAGATCAGCGCCAGGTGTTCCGGATGCCGCCAGAACCAGATCACCGCGCCCGCACCCGCCACCACGAGCACCGCCGTCACGACCTTCCCGCCGACGTATTTCCCAACCGCCTCGATCATCACACCCACCCTCGATCACGACCCCCACACACCCACAGCGCTCCCAACGCCCGTACGCCCACGGCGATCGCAACGCCCGCACGGCCACGGCGACCGCAGCGCCCGGCTCTCGGCGCTGGCCCTGCTGGCGCGCGCCTACCGGATCGACGGGGCGCGCGGGGCCGCGGGGCTGACGCTGGAGCGCCTCACGCGGGAGGCGGGCTCGCGACGGGTCTCGATCGAGGGACGCACGACGGCGGTCTCGG
>JBHHVO010000307.1:0-4126 GCA_046754365.1 Phycisphaerae bacterium
GCGACGGCCGCGACATTGCGGTACGTGAGCCCGTGCCCGCCGTGGACATCGAGCCCCGCGTCGCGCGCGGTGTCGACCGCGTGGCGGAGGTCCGCGAGCGGCGCCGTGCGCGACGCGGCCGTGGCGTGGGCATACGCACCGGTCCAGAGCTCGATGGCGTGGAAACCAGCGTCGACGGACGCGGCGATCTGGTCGTCGACCGGCTCGATGAACGCACTCACGATGATGCCCGCTTCGCGAAGGCGCTCCACGGCGCGGCGCACGCGCGTGGCGTGACGGACGACGTCGAGGCCACCCTCGGTCGTGAGCTCTTCGCGGCGCTCCGGCACGAGCGTGCTCTGGTCGGGCCGAAGCTGCAACGCGATGTCGACGATGTCGTCGGCGATCGCCATTTCCATATTGAGCTTGACGGCTACGGTGTCGCGGAGCAGTCGCGCGTCGCGATCGGTGATGTGTCGCCGGTCTTCGCGGAGGTGGAACGTGATGCCGTCGGCGCCGCCCAACTCGGCCTCGACCGCGCCCCAGACCGGGTCCGGTTCATCGGTGCCGCGGGCGTTGCGCACGGTGGCGACGTGATCGATGTTGACACCCAAGAGCGCCATCGCAGAGACCCTTGATACGTGTAGGTCCGGCGGTGGGCGACGCGTGTGGGCCGCGACGGACCACCCGAACCGGCATGGTATCGGCGTCGGGTTGTGCGTCAACGATCGTGACATGGCAACGTCGCGTCGGGGGGGAGCGGGCACGGGGTGTGTCGCATACAACGCGGGCGCGTCGCGGTGGGGTCGGCGGATGTTGCGGGTCACGTCGTGGTGTCGCCCGGCGCGGTGGGCATGCCGAACCGGGCCTCGTGGCGGGCCATCGCGCCGAACATGGCGACGCTGGCGGACGACAACGCGAGGGCCACGAGCCACACGAACCAGCCGATCTCATGCCACAACCAGATACCGAGCAGCGGGGCGACCAACCCGCGGAGCCCTGTGAGCGAGACGTGAATCCCCATGTACAACTCCGCGTGTTCCGGACGCGCGAAGTGCAGGTGCCCGAGATACCACGACAACGCCCCGCCGCCGAGCGCGATACCGTGTACGACGCCGCGAAGGGCGAACAAGACGACCGCGACGGGCAGCGCCGCGGGACCGATGCCCCCGCGGTGCACCGTCACGATGGTCGCGACCGTGCCGAACACGAGCGCCAATGTCCAGCACGCCACGTTGATCACGCGGAATCGCACGACGCCCAAGCGATCGAACAGGCCACCCCACCGCCGGAGCGAACCGAGTATCAAGAGGCGCGGCAGGCCCTGGATGAGCACCAGGCTGATCCAGAATCCCCAACGATCGCCGAGGGGCACCTCTCGCGTTACGACGGCCACGAGCACCGCCGCCGTCATGAGATTCGCCGCACGACATGACCACGCGGGAGGATCGCGGTCTGGTCAAACGGCTCCGCGAGCCCGGTCCGGACGTCGCCGAGAAACCGCGGCTGCCGGTGACGCCGGATCTCGGCGCGCTCGCCCCGGATATGGATATACGGGAGAAAGAGCACACTCGCGATGCCGCACGCGGCGGCGACGGGATAGATATACCGGTACGCACCAGGGTCCCGGTCACACAGGACGGCCGCGCCAAGGACGGTCACGACGCTTGTGATGACCCGTGCGCCCTGGAGCCGCGCGGCGATCCGGCCTCGCGCGGAGCGCGGATAGTTGACCCGCCATACGGCCGATCGCACCGTCACGACGCCGGCGATGAGCGCCTGGGCGGCGCCCATCTGTACGAGAAACCACACGGCCCCCGCACGCGTCCCCGGAATCGCAAACACCGCGCCGGCGCAGAGCGCCGTCGCCGCGACGAGTACCGTCAGGACGCGGAGCTTCGCACGCCCGACGCACACCATGCCCCACACGAGGCTGCACAGGAGCGCCGCGACCGGTGTGGTCGTGGCGATCGCGATGAGCCGCTCGCTGCCGCCGAAGCTTTTGGAAACGACCACGCTCGCGAACTGCCCGCCCTCGATGAGGCCGGCCAGGATGCTCCACGTGACGATATGCTGGAACTCGTAGTAGTAATTTCGCCGCGTGAGAAACGGCAGTGTGCGTACGTTGAGGAGATCCAAGCCGCGGCGACTCCGAACCGTTAGCGGTGAATCGCGTATGCTACGCCCGCGCGCGCGTTCACGCAACCGGACGCGCCGACCGGTCGATCGTCCGACGGCGAGATTCCCGCCGGGGGTCGAACGGATCGCGAGGGTCCGGCCGAGCGGCCGGGCGCGGGAACATCCCCGCCCGCCCGCGATGCCCGGCGCCAGGTGGTTATCGGGCGCGGTCCGCCGGATTGGGCTGTACCCGCGTTAGGCTTGCTTCGCCGGGACAAAACCGGCACAATGGGCTCAAGCCGGGGTATAATTGGTGTGTCGGGGCATTCGCCGTACAGCTACGTGTCGGCTCGCGGGAGGTGATCATGATCGCAGTGAATAGCTTGTGCCTTCGGGTCGGGCGGTGGGGCGCCGCGGTGTGCATGGCGGCGTGCGTCGGCCTGATGTCGGGATGCGTGCCGCCGCCGGGTGGTACCGATGGCGCCGGTACGGATGCCGCCGGCCCGGATGGTTTCACCACGGTGTCGCCGACGACCGACCCGCCCGCCGGTGAGGACCCGATGACGGGCGTGCCGGTACCTCCGGTCGACGTCGAAGTCCCGGTGACGGTTGAGGGCGCCGGTACGGTGACGCAGACGGCGACGGGCCGGCTCATCACACTCACCGCGGCGCCGGACGACGGCTGGCGGTTCGACGGGTGGGTGAACCTGTCGACGAACGCGAATCCGGTGACGATCATCGCCGAGGACGGTGTGACGGTGATCGCGCGGTTCGCGTTCATCGTGTTCGATGACGACGACGACGGTGTCGAAAACGACATCGATGCGTGCCCGGACACGTTCATCGGGCTCGAGGTCGATGAGGTCGGCTGCGCCGACAACCAGCGCGACACGGACAACGACGGGGTCACCGACGACGATGACGTGTGCCCCGATACGCCGGCGGGCGCGGTGCCGAACGCGACCGGCTGCGCGCCGGTTGAGCTCGATACGGACAACGACGGCGTGACGGACGACGTGGACGAATGTCCGCTGACACCGCCGACCGCGGAGGCCAACGACGCCGGCTGTGCCGCGACGCAGATCGACAGCGACGGCGACCTCGTGCTGGACATCGTCGACGCGTGTCCCGATACGCCGGCCGGCGCGACGGTCGACGTGTTCGGGTGTCCGGTGCCCGAGTGCGGGAACGGCATCGTCGAACTCGGCGAGACTTGCGACCCACCGGACGGCGCCACATGCAGCAGCAACTGTCAAACGATCGCGTGCGGGAACGGCGTGGTGGATCAGGGCGAACAGTGCGATCCGCCGGACGGCGTGACTTGCGACGCGAGCTGCCAGAACATCGGCGGTGGGGCGGGCTGCGGCAACGGGGATTGTTTCGCGGTCCACGGGAATCCCGGGTGCGATGATGCGGCGTGCTGCGCCGTGATCTGCCCGGTCGACCCGTTCTGTTGCGATACGCTATGGGACGAAACGTGTGTCGAGGAGGCGAACGGTCTTTGCGAGCCCGGGGGACCAACGTGCGGTGACGGCGTGTGCGACGCCGGTGAGGACAACGGCAACTGCCCGCAGGACTGTCCCGGCGGCGGCGGCGCGGGGACCTGGTCGTCCACGCAGCTCATGCTGCTCGACGTACCATCGGGCGGCAATTATATGACGCCGGAATCCTACGACATCGGGAGCGATGGTAATCTCATCACGGCGCACGCTACGCCCGACACGTCCGTACTGTCCCAACTCGGTGACGTGACGATCCTGGCGACCGACATACCGCTGGGTGAGCCGACGACGGTGTTCCAAATCGATAACATCGTTTTTCCGCCGGATCTCCCGCCCGGCACGACGATCACCGATGCGGTCACGATCACCGCGTTCTCGCTCGTACTCGACGGCACGAACGCGACGTGGACGTTCCAATACAGCGAAGCGTTCACTTTCGTCATACCGGGATTCCCGGTGGGCACCACCACGTTGCAGATCGACGGGTCCCAGGCGGGAACGGTGCCCGGGACGGCTCGACGATCACG
>JBHHVO010000308.1:0-4126 GCA_046754365.1 Phycisphaerae bacterium
GTTCGGGTTTCGCGCAGCTCGACTACACCGCGCGAAACCCGAACTGGAACATGCCGGCGCGGTTCTACACGTTTTCGCGGATGCTCGACGGCGGATCGACGGTGCAGTTTTTCGCGATCGATACGACACCGATCCACACGTTCCTGTCGAACCCGTGTGCACAGTTGCAGTGGCTCGACGACGCGCTCGCGGCGTCGGACGCGGATTGGAAGATCGTGTTCGGGCATCATCCGCTCTACTCTCACGGCGAGCATGGCGTCGACTGGGTCATGATCATCCGGCTCGGTCCGATCCTCGCGCAGCGCGGCGTCGACGTGTACTTCGCGGGACACGACCACACGCTGGAGATGCTCAGGCCGGTGGACGGCGTGCACCACGTCGTGAGCGGCGCCGGTGGCGGTCCGGACAAGGCGTACCGGATCGATTGGACCGATGACGCGTTCTACGCGGCCACGCTGGGCGGCTTCGTGGCGGTGCGCGTGAGCGCCGACGAGCTTGTCATCGAGTTTGTCCGCCTCGACGGCGAGGCGCAATATGCGCAGACGTTGCACCGATAACGGACCTGCCCGCGGCGTGCAAAACGCTCGGCGCGCGCCGTACCGGTTTCGTGTGCCATGGGGCGGCGCGGGATGGCTGACGGACGCGGGGGAGCCGGGTTTCGACGATGCAGGGTAACGAGCCGCGTTGGTCGGTCGTCGAGGCGGCTTGGAAGACGTGGCGCTGCCCGGCGACGGCCGCGCGGTGCACGCAGCACCTGCGGCTCCGCGATGCGTGGGTCGTGCATGCCGTAGCGACGTTGATGACGGGCGTCGTGGTGCTCGGTCTCGTGGCGATCGACGACCTCCCGAGTGTGGCCCGATTCTCCGTCCTTGGCGTCCTCGACAACTTCGTGAACAAGCTAGGCCGCTTCTTCTTGCTCGTTGTGGAGGACCCTTGGATCGCGATCGGGGCCACGGCGGGCATCGTGCTCGGCATCGAAGTCGGTTTCGCGGTGCTTGCCGGAGGGCTCATGTCGTGGGGTGCACGCGACGAGCCGCTGCGATCGACGTGGTACCATGCGCTGCGACGCACGTGGCTCCATACTACGACGATTCCGATCGCGTTGTTTGTCGTCGGTACATTCGGGACCGTGTCAGATCACGCTGAGCGCTACAGGAATTACGAGGCTCAGCAGATCATCACTCAACCCGCTTCCCCGAACTTCGCGAACTACTCGAGCGCATCCACCAGAGCAGACGCGCTGGCGGCATACAACGCCGTAGTGGAGGACTACCGCGCCGCGGTGAGACGGCGGAATGCGGCGTACATGCGTTTGCGTGCGTCGTGGCCGTGGTACATTCATTGCTGGGAGGAGATCACGATTGCGGCCGGGTTCGCCGCCGGCGGGTGGTTGCTGTGGGCCCTGCTTCGCGGGATCGGCGCGGAGGGGACCACGGCGCCGGTCGCGCGGCCGCCGACGTGCGAGTCGTGCGGGTACAACCTGACCGCGATGGCGATGGACGCGCGGTGCCCGGAGTGCGGGGAGCCGGTCGCCGATTCGTTGGGGCCGCACGTGCGCGACGGTCCGGCGTGGCGCCATCGCCGTGACATCGGCGGCGTGGCGGGTTGGTGGCGGTCGTGCGTGGGCGTCGTCCGGGCTCCGAAGCCGTTCGGTCGGACACTGTGTCTCGACCCGTGTGCATGCGACCACCGCTGGTACGTTGCGCTGCACCTGCCTTTCGCGTTCGTCATCGGGACCGGCGCGCTGTTCGCCGTGTTGGTCACGTTGCTTCTGGGTGGCGGCAGGAACCCTTTGCACACCAACCTGTCGGAGGTCATTCTCATGTCGCTGGTCCTTGGCTGCCTCACCGTCGCCGGCACGGTCGTGCTCACGTGCTTCGCGGCGTCGGGTGTCGGCGTCGCGTTTCGCGTGTGGGAGAAGCGCAACGTCATGGTCGGATCGATGCGGGTGGCGTGTTATATGACCGGGTTCCTTGCGTTCGGCCTCGTGGTGGCCGTAGTCACCGGCGTAGGCGCGATCGCGCTCGGCACGTCTCGGACGTACACGCAGCTCGTGCGCCAGGTTGGGCTCCCCCCTGACGCCGTGTCGTTCTTCGCGTGGCTGCTCGCGAATCTGATTTGGGCGGTGTGGTATTTTTCGCTGATCGTGCACGGCACGGCCGGCACGCGCTACGCCAACAGCGCACATCACCACAGAGACGCGTCTGTGGACTGCGTCTGACGGGGTCGACTACGACAGCGTCGACGGTGCGGTCGCTTGCGGCGGCTTCACGCTTGGTCGGCGAGCGCACGCAGGAACCGGAAGTCGAAGATGCCGGTGTTGTGGCCGTCGGACCAGTGGAACTGGATCGCGTAGGTGCCGACGAGTTCCGCATTGATGACCTTGAGGCCGGTGGGGTCGGTCTTGAGGATCTGCAGCGGGTTGTCGTCGTGTTGTTCTCGTTCGGCTCGGCACGTTGCGCAGGGGCAATGTTTGCGGAGGATGGCGAACGTGAGGTCCGTGTGGCGGCCGTCTTTCCAGTCGACGATGAGGCGCTGCTCGGCGATCTTGACCTTGATGTCGGCGGGTGTTGTCGTGGTGTCGAGCCGCGCCGCGCCGCCGGATGCACGGTTCACACCCGCACGTGTGTGCGCCGCGGCGTCACCGACGTCGTGCCCGCCGCCCCCCGCGGATGGTCCCTCATCGGGCATAGAGCCTCCCTTGCAGGGACGAGAGCCAACCGCGTCGGTCCGCGCGGAGCACACCGACGTCGATGGCGTCGCCGGTGGCGACCTCGCTGAGCAACGCACCGAGGTGGTCGACGTCGTGGATCGAAAAGTTGCCGAGGTACATGAGCAGGTCGCCGGGCCGGATGCCGGTATGATCGGCCGGACCGCGCGGTTCCACACCGACGACGACCACGCCGCTGCGCCGCTGCATGCCGAAGTCTCGCGCGATGCGTGCGCTCATGTCGGCGACGCGAACGCCCAAGCGCTCCAGCGCCAGTTGTTCGCCGTCCGGCCTGGGCAGGGCCGTGAGCGTCACGATGGCACGGTTGCGGCGTCCGTCGCGTACGAGGTCGAGTACCACCTTGTCGCCGGCCGTGTGTCCGAGCATTTCGACGAGAAAGTCAATCTCGCCCTGCAGGGGCGTGCCGTCGACGGCCTGCACGGCGTCCCCAAGCTCGACGCCGGCCTTGTCGGCCGGGCTGTCGGCACGGACCTCGACGACGCGCACCGAACCCTGACCACGGACCCGCATACCGAGCTGCAGCTTGTTGAGCTTCTCGGTGTCAAGGATGTCCGGCAGGAGCGCGCGGAGCTGATCCACCGGGATCGCGAAGCCGATGTTCTGCGCGTCGGTGCGGATGGCCGTGTTGATGCCGATGAGTTCGCCCAACACGTTGAGCAGCGGACCGCCGGAGTTTCCGGGATTGATGCTCGCGTCGGTCTGGATGAGGTTGCGGTACACGACGTTGCCGCCGATGTCGAGCTCGCGATGAAGTGCGCTCACGACGCCGGTTGTTAAGGTATTCTGAAGACCGACCGGGTTGCCGATCGCGATCGACTGCTCGCCGATCATGAGATCATCACTGCGGCCGAGCGGGATCGGCTTGAGTGGTGCGTCCGGCTCGATCTTGATGACCGCGAGGTCTCGCCGCGTCTCCCGCGCGACGATGCGTGCGTCGTACGCCCGCCCGTCGGCAAACGTGACCCGAAGCTCGGCGCCCCGTGCCACGACATGGGCGTTCGTGGCGATATACCCGTCCTCATGGATGACGAAGCCGCTCCCGACGCTGAGCTCGTTGCGCTCCACGGGCACCGAGAACAAGCCGAAGAAGTCGGCGCGAAACGACTTTACGCGGACCTTCCGCGTCGTACTGATGTTGACCACCGAATCCTTCGCCCGCTCGTATGCCTCGACCACCGGCGTCCGCCGCAACCCCTGGCCATCGTCGCCGCCCACGGCCGCCATGGCGCCGCGCGCGTCACCGCCGTACCAGCCGATGGCCGCTGGAAATACCGCGATCAGGCAACCAAAGACTCGGGACCCGTTCATCGTACCTGCGCTACAACCCAAACCCGTGCCGACGCATCCGCCGGCACCCCATTCTTTCAGACGCCGCCGGACGCGCGTGCCTGTCAC
>JBHHVO010000309.1:0-4124 GCA_046754365.1 Phycisphaerae bacterium
AAACAAGCAAAGGGCGGATAGTCGGGCAAATGGGTACCGGGGGACAGTCACCTATTCTTGTGACTGTCCCCCATTACCTCCTTTACCCTAATCAAAGTCTTCCCGCGTTCCGTCTACATATACGATAGAGCTAACCCGAAATCGAACCGTCATTTTCTCTTTGGTTGTAGCAACCCAAAGCCACCCATCGTCTGTCAATGGGTCGAACCTATTAGAATGAACGGACTCAAAAGGGGTGTTGGGAACACTTCGATCAAGCCCGATGCCGAAGGTCGCTCGTGTATTCCCACGAGCGTCACAAAGCAGTACATCGCCCTTGGCAGCCAGAGTCTCTTTCTTCAACCCGGAAGTGTCCCACGCTAAATATACGATGATGCTATGTTCGTAGTCCAAGAAATCTGTCGATGGTGGATCATACTCGTGTTTCGTAAGCGTAGGAACCAGAATCTTGTATGGATCGTTGAGACTCCTTTTCCTGGTAACGTGCTTTGATGGTTCTATTAGTTCCGGAAGATTCGGTACAAATACAGGCTGGTCCTTTGCAACCCCCATTCCGTATTTGCGCCCTGCAATGAATGCTACAACCAGTGCAACGATCAGAATACCCATGCAGACCATGTTCCTGTGAACCACAATAGTCTCCCTTAGAGATTCTCCATTGCCGCATACTCTTCTACCACCTCAGCGAACACTACCAAGGGCAACGTCCCCCATTTCCCCCATTACCGTACGTGCTCCGTGCGTGCGGTGCCGCACGTTACGCCTCCAGCAACTCGCGGACGGTTCGTTCGAGCAAGTCGCGGCCGCCGAACGCCATGCCGAGCGCGCGGAGTTTGGACGTATCGATGTCGTGCTTGGGCCCGCGGTTGAGCTGGTCAATCATGCTCGCGCTGCCGGACATGGCTTTCGCGACCGCGGCCACGGTTTCGTCGCTGATGTACATGTCGTAGCAGTTGTACGCCTGCCCCGCTACGCCGTCCGCCGTCAGCAGGATGCCGACAGCCTTGGCGACGTCGGCCGCGTGCACCTCCTTGCCGCCGCGGGCGCTCGACACCGGCTCGCCCCGCGCGACGGCGTGGACGAGGTCGTACCACTTGCTTTTCGCCGGCGGTCGCGCCACGCCGTAGATGCCGGTCGGCCGTACTGCACAGATCGCGTATCCGTCGCCGAGGCCGTAGCTGTGCACGAACTGTTCGATCGCGGCCTTGTGCGCGCCGTAGTGGGACGTCGCCCAAAGCGGATGCGCCTCGTCGAGCTTGCGGTCGTCGAGGATGACCTCGTGTACGGCACACGTCGAGATGAACACGAACCGCGCCGCGCCGGCCCGCCGCGCCGCGTCGACGAGGCGAACCGTTCCGAGCACGTTGCGTTCTACGAACGTCGGAAGATCACCCTCCGCGCCGCGGAAACCGGCACCGGGCCGCTGCAGCGCCGCGTGCACGACCGCGTCGGCGCCCTCCACGAGCGCATGCATGGAATCGACGCGACCGAGGTCGCCCGGCACCCAGTCGAGCGAGTCTTGCAGCCCGTCAAACCCGCCGCGGTCCGACTCGGGCCGGTACCAGCACCGGCACCGGTGCCCCAGCGTCACAAGATGGTGTACGATGTATCGCCCCAAGAACCCCGTCGCGCCGGTCACCGCGATGTGCATCCGGTACACTCCTTGTCATCGTGCAGTAGAATGGTGCCATCCGAACCTGCTGGCCTTTCCAGACACCTGGTTTCCCGTACTGTAATGTATGGTGCGGCCGCCGATCCGGGCCAAGCGTGGCAGCGCCCGCGGGTCTCGTCAAGCAGGCGTGAATCGGATGCGCCGACAACGTTGGCCGTGGCAACCGGGAGCATGAACACGATGACGACGGCGACTACCGCCGCACGGCAACCGACTGTCATCCGGCGTACCGTGCGAAGCACCGCGCGGACCTGCGGCAAAGCCGGCGTCGGATGCGACCTGCGCACCGCCGCACTCGCCGCCGCCGTGATCTCGGCACATCTGTGCGGCTGCGTGCCCATTGGCGGATTGATCGGGGCCGACCGCGACGCGGACGGGCTCACCGACCGGCGTGAACTCGACCTCGGCACCGACCCCGACAACCCCGACACCGACTTTGACGGCCTCGCCGACGGCGCCGAGATCGACGCCGGCACATCACCGCTCGACCCCGACAGCGACGGCGACGGCATCGTCGACGGCGCGGACGACACGATCAACCCGCCGTTTCGCCCGAACGGTTCCGTGAGCACCGGCAACGACGTCGAACCCAACGACACGTTCGCCCAAGCCGTCGTGCTCGACACGATCGGCGCCGCAGACCTCGTCTACGAGGGGACGATCGACCGCGCACGCGACGTGGACGTGTTCGACCTCGGCCCGCTCGCGCCCGGCGACACCATCATCGCCGACCGCGACCCGGTCACCGGCGGGCTCGACGCACTGCTCGCGATTTTCGACGATGCCCAGGCGTGCTTTGTCGCGCTGCCCGGATCGTTCGACACCGGTGGCCCGGGTGTCGCCCGGCTCGTCGACGAGACGATCCGCCACCATGCGGACCATTATTTCTTCGCCATATCGCACGCGCAGGACGTGAGCCTCGGCGCATACCGCATCGTCGTGTCCATCGTGCGCGGTGGTGACCCCGCGACCCCGACACCGCAGCCGTTCTTCCTGGATTTCGACGGCGCGACGCTCGCCGAGCCGATCTTCGGCACGATCCTGGTCGCCCCGTTCGACGCGGGCGCCATCATGCCCATGTACGCCGGTGAAACGGCAACGCTCAAGCGCGGCATCACCGCCAGCGTCGAGCGCAACTTCATCGGGTTCGACGTTACGGTGCTAACCTCCGACGACGGCGACTTCTCGGCCGATCCCGGCGTGTCGACCTTGTCGATCGGGTCGTTCAGCGACACGGTGTTCGGCGTGTCGGAGGGCGTCGACGCGTACAACATGAACCGGTGCGACGACGGCATCGTCTTCGCCGAGTCGTTCACGCCCGGCGTATTCGGCTTCGCGCCGTCGATCAACGAACTCGCCGACGCGATTGGAAATGTCATAGCCCATGAGGCCGGGCACCTCCTGGGCCTGCGGCACGTGGACGACCCGGTCGCCCTCATGGACGAACAGTCACCGGCCGTAACCTTGCTGTCCGACCAGCGGTTCAAGACCGCCGTGTTATCCGAGAGCGTATTCCCGATCGGCGTGCAGGACGCGCCGACGCTGTTGCTCGAGACGGTCGGTGCACCGTGACGTGCGCGGACTCGGCCGCATCCGAGAAACCACGGGGGACACTTGGGCGCGATCAAATGCTACTGCTCCGTCGCACGTGAATCGATGAATAATCCGAACCGCGACGGTAAGGGCGCGGAGGGAGGAAGGTCGCTCTTGCCGCGAAAGAGCCGCTCCCTTACGGTCGCGGTTCGGTTCGTCCCGCTCCGTCGAATGAGGAGCGACGCAGCAGTACGTCCGGCACGGGGGCCGGACGCTACATACGCAACAGGAAACACGCATGCCGCCACCCGTCCACGCACCGCCACTCGACGCCGGGCTCGCCTGGCTCAACACCGACCGTCCGCTCCGCCTCGACCACGAGCTCCGCGGGCGCGTCGTGGTCCTGGACTTCTGGACGTACTGCTGCATCAACTGCATGCACATCCTCCCGGACCTTGCGTACCTCGAACACAAGTACCGCGAGGAACCGGTCGTGTTCATCGGTGTCCACAGCGCCAAGTTCCCGAACGAGGCGTCGCGACACACCATCCGCCAGGCGATCCTTCGATATGAGATCAAGCACCCCGTCGTCATCGACGACAACATGAGCATCTGGCGACGCTACGCCGTAAGAAGCTGGCCGACGCTCGTCATGATCGACCCCACGGGCCGCATCGCCGGCGCCGTCGCCGGGGAGGGCAACCGCGACATCATCGACACGACCATCGCCGAGTTGCTCGCCACCGGACGGCGCGACGGCACACTCGCACCGGCACCGCTGACGCTGCGACCCGAGGCCGCCGTACGCGCCGCGTCCGGCCTGGCGTTTCCCGGCAAGGTCCTCGCCGACGCGGATGCGGGACGGCTCTACGTCGCCGACTCGAACCACAACCGCATCGTCATCGCCGACCTGCCGGAC
>JBHHVO010000310.1:0-4117 GCA_046754365.1 Phycisphaerae bacterium
TTCGAGGTGGGCGCGGATGATGCCGACACGCCGGGACGCGCCGTCGGCCCCGATCGGCACGTCGAATGCGCCGTCGGCGCTCAGCGGCAGGTCGTACTGGCTGATCTGGTAGTTCTTGGGCAGATCGGGGTAGTAGTAGCTCTTGCGGTCCCACTTGGTCCGTCGCGCGATCCGGCAGTCCAGGGCCAGACCGGCCAGCAGCGCGAACTCGAACGCCCGCCGGTTCATCACCGGCAGCGCCCCGGGCAGCCCGAGACACACCGGACAGGTGCGGCTGTTGGGCGCGGCGCCGAACTCGACCGCACAGCCGCAGAAGAGCTTGCTGCGCGTCGCGAGCTGCACATGACACTCGAAACCCACGATGAGCTGGTGTTCGATGTCCGACTCTTGCATGGTGCGTGCTTTCACGGACGCGGGGTCCACGCCGGGCGTTCGGCCGGAGCGCATCGTCGGCGGGTCACAGCCGGCTGGCGATGGCCTGGGCGAGCGGGTTCACCAGAAGCGGCACGACCTTGTCGGCGGCCAGCTCGTTGGCGTAACCGTACAGCGACGCGGCGACGTCCTTGACCCCCTGCCCCTCCTCGGTGGTCCAGTACTTGCGGATGGTGAGAAACACGCTCAGCGGCTGCCGTTCGAACTCGCCGGTGCGCACCTCGTAGGTGGCCGTGCGCGACTTGGTCTCCACAAACGCCTGCAGGTCGCAATCCGGGGTCAAGGCGATGCCGAAGTAGGGTTGGGCGTCGATGGTGTGGGCGGACTCCTCGCCGAGCACGAAGCCACCCAAGGGATGGTCGGACCAGAGCGTTTCGGCGACCAACTGGTCGTGGTTGCCGCGATACTCGAGATCGAACCCGTAGATCAGTTCCAGATGGTCGTAGTCGATCTCGCTGAACGTCAGGTGGTAGGGGGCGTGTTCGAGGATGACGTCGGACAGCGCTCGGACGGCCGAGACATCGGGCGGGGCGAAATGACCGAACCGCAAACTGCCCGGCTCGATCCGCACCCAGCGTCGCGAAGCGCCCGAATCGGGTTCCTCCTCGAGAATCAAGCAGCCGTCCTCGCGACGGCGAAACTTGGACATCGAGGGGAACTCCTTGCGGACGCGTTCGAAGAAGTGCAGAATCGTTTCGCGCTCGAGCGGCAGATCGAGCTTGAGATACAAACGACTGCTCACAAAAAACTCGTCGCACACCGCGCCAAAATGATGACTCATGGATTCCCTCACTCGGCGGCGCCCGGATCGACACCGGTGGATCGGTCTCGCCGCTGCGATTATGATCGGCCCGGCGGGTCGTGGCAACCGAACGATTCCCGATCGTCACGAAGCCGGCGTCCGGCTTCGTCAGGGCCGGTCCGTGCGTTTCGGTCGGCCGATCGTCTTCCCCACGGGATGGTCCGGCGGCGACCACGCCGATCCGGAGACCGCCGCCGCCCGATTTCGGCCCGTCCGCCGAGTACAGAACACGCAGGAGCCGAGCATGACACCCATCGAATCGTCCACGACCACCGAACGCATCGTCCGAACGTTGGGACTGACCGTGCTGTTCTCGGTGTTCAGCGGCTGGTTCATCTATGACGGTTATGTGCGTTACCCTTTGGCCAACCTCAAGAAGGCCGTCGAGTCGCTCGACCCGGTGCCGGACGAGCTGCCGCCCATCAACGAATCCATCAACCAGACGATGGCCGACGAATGGATCGCGGATGTCTCGCAGAACCGGCGCACACGATCGGAGATCATCGCCCGGCTCGGGGCGCCGGGGTGGGAAAGCCCCGACCACAAGGAGATTCGCTACTTCGGGACGCGCGGCGTGCTCGGATTCGCGATGTTCGGCGATCTGGTCACGCAGGCGGTCTATGAAGCGGGTGACAAGAACGATCTCGAACAGAAGCTCCTCGGCTTCGCCCTGCTGCCCGTCGCTCTGGGATTCGTGATCCAGTTGGTCCGCGTCATCACGACCCGGGTGGTGCTGAGCGACGCGGGGCTGAAGGTGCGCGGCCGACCCGTGATACCGTTCGACGCCATGGAGGCGATCGACGCGAGCCGCTATCGCAAGAAAGGCTTTGTCGAGCTGTCCTACACACACGGCGGTCGCAAGAAGTCCGTCCGGCTCGACGACTATGTGATCCGCGATTTCCACCCGATCATTCGCGAGATCTGCGAGCGCTGCAACATCGAAAACCAGGTCCTGCCGCCGAACGAGCCGGCGTGATCGCCGGACGGTCCGACTGACACGGTCACGGGTTCGCGGTGCGCCATGCGACGATGTCGGCGACGAGGTCCTCGGGCGACCGGTCTTGCGAGGAGATCGTCAGGTCGGCGAAGCGCCGGTACAGCGGTTCGCGCTGCGCGAGGATCGTTCGGACCTCGTCGATCCCTCCGACGGTCAACGCCGGGCGCGACGACGCGCCGGCGGCGTCGGCGGTGATCCGGGCGTGCAGCACGTCCGGTGAACAGGTCAACCACACGACGCGAGCGCCGGCCTTCAAACGGGTCAGGTTGGCGTGATCGAGGATCGCGCCGCCGCCGAGACTGATGACGATCGGGGGGTCGGTGTCGGGCGGGTGCGATGACGCGAGCTGCGCGACGACGCGCGACTCACGGCGGCGGAAACCGGCCTCGCCTTCCGTCGCGAAGATGTCCGCGATTGAACGGCCCGCCTCGGCGACGACGCGTTCGTCGGTGTCGACGAACCGGGCCGACAGGCGGTCGGCGAGCAGTCTGCCGACCGTGGTCTTTCCGCAGCCGCGGTAGCCGATCAACACGACGTTGGTTTGCGGCATGGCGTTGTTCCGGTCTCCGGCGATCAATCCGCGGCGAGCGTTTCCTCGACGATGGCGCGGATGCGCTGCTCGTCGGCCGGTTGGTGGGTCCAATACTCGCACTGCATCGCGGCCTGGCGGACGAACATGCCGACACCGTCGATCACGGTGCAGCCGGCGCTCTCGGCGTCGCGCAGCAGACGGGTGCGGCGCGGGCGGTAGACGGCGTCGAAGACGACCGTGTCGGCGCGCAGGGCGTCGGCGGGCATGGGGGAGGCGTCGACGTCCGGCCACATGCCGACACGGGTGCAGTTGATCAGGACCGTTCCCTGTGCGCCGGTGCGGTCGTCCCAGGGTCGGGACTGGCAATCAAAGGTGTCGGCAAGCTCGTCGGCGCGGTCGGGGTCGCGGTTGTAGACGGTGACGTCGCAGCCGCAGTCGGTGAGCCCGGCGACGACGGCCCGGCTGACGCCGCCGGCGCCGAGGACGTCGACCCGGACGCCCTCGAGGTCTTCCTCGGCGCAGCCCATGCCGCCGAGCAGCATATCGACGGCGGCGTCGCAGTCGGTGTTGCAGCCCCAGACTTCGCCTTCCTCGATGCGGATGGTGTTGACGGCGCCGATGAGATCGGCCGGCGGATCGACACGGTCGCCGAGGTAGCGCAGGGCGTTCATCTTGTGCGGCAGGGTCACGCTGAAACCGCGTGCGCCGAACCACTCGCGCTGCAGGCAGGCGTCCATGAACGCGGCGAAGGCATCGTATTCGGCGCTGACGGGCAGCGGCAGATACACGGCGTTGATCTTTTGCCGGGCGAAGGCGTCGTTGAAGACATAGGGGCCGATGGAGTGGGCGACGGGACAGCCGATCACGCCGTAGACTTCGGTGGCTTCGTTGACAACGTCCCACCGGTATCGGTCGCGCATCTGTGCGAGGGTCAGTTGGCCGGGTGCGGCGGCGGAATCGGCGTCGAGCGCGCAGTAGCTTGCCAGGGCGCCGCACTTGCCGGCGAGGACGCGCGACATCAGGCCGGTGTCGCCCATGCAGATGACGACGGCGTCTTTGTCGGCGGTTCGCATGATGTCGAACGCGTCGAAGTTGTCGAGGATGTCCCGCGCGGGCCAGGCGATTTTGATCGCGCCGGCTTCGCCGACGGCGCACAGGTCGCGGACGAGCGCGTCCAAGTCCGCGGGTCGGCGATCGAAATCGTGGTGGGACAGGATCAGCCGCGGGGCGTGGCCCACGACGGCGGGGTCGGCGAGCGCGGCGGCGAGGTCGTGGCGTGCCGTGGCGGATCGCGACCAGTCGGCGAATTCGAAATCAACATAGCCCGCGCCGGCTTGTATGGCGAAGAGCAGAC
>JBHHVO010000311.1:0-4085 GCA_046754365.1 Phycisphaerae bacterium
GGCGACGCGGACATGGCCGTTTTCGTGGGGCTGATGAACGCGTTCTCGCCGCCGTAGGGGCGCCGGCCCGGCGACGCCCACGCGGGTGGTGCGGGTGACCTCAACGGGTTTGGAGCGTGGATCGTTTCGCGGCGTAGTAGCGGCGGGCGTCGGCGACGCCTTGGGTCGTGGCGGTGAAGCGGTGTCCGACGACGTCGCCGAACGCGCGCGCGGCGAAGCGCGCGTGGGGTCCGTCGTCGTGGAGGTATCGGACGATGACGTCGAGGCCGCGGTGATCGCCGAGCTGTCCGAGTGCGGCGGCGCCGCGCAACGCGACGATCGGGACGTTGTCGGTCAAGAGTTTGGCGACGGCGTCGGCGGCGTACGCGAGCCTGAGCGCGCCGACGGCTGCGGCGGCATGACCGCGGACCTCGGGGTCCGCGTCGCCGAGGAGGTTGATGACGGCTTGCCCGGCGGCGCGCGTGGGGATCCTCATGAGGACTTCGATCGCGCTGAGTCGGACGTGCGTCTCGCCGGACATGGAGAGCGTGATGACGGTCCGCTCGGCGATGGCGTCGATTCGCGGCATGGACGCGATCGCGGCGAGTGTGTCGAGTGCGCTGACGCGCTGTGGCTTACCGGCCTGCGGTCGCGATTGAGGATCGCGCCCGTTGGCGTTGCCGCCGAGGGGCGCCCGCGCGCCCACGTCGGCCTCATGGAGGCCCATCACGGGTACCGGGTCGCGGACCTGTTCGTCCTCGATGCGGTAGACGAACTTGATGCCGGTCTGGTAGACGTTGGAGGTCTGCCTGCGGCACCAGGCGATGGTACCGCGTACCCAGACCTTGTCTTCGCCGGTGGCGACGTGGATGTGCAACACCTCGCCGCGGTACATGGGGTGGGCGGTGTAGAGGCAGAGTCCGCCGCGTGAGAGGTCGTGTACGGCCGCTACGAATTCGTTCGGCGCGCGGCTCGCGTTGACGAGTCGTCCGGCGTAGACGCATCGGACGGTGACGCTGCCGCGGCAGTCGAAGCGCTGGGGTCTCGACCGGGGTCCCTTCGGCGCGGGCGGCTTGCAGCGGTGTTCGTGTCGCGCGGCGATTTCGTCGTCGCCGGCGCGTTGGCCGTGTCCGTTGGCGCGAAACACCTGATGGCACCAGTGCCGCGCGAAGAGCGAACCCCAGCACGCGAGCAGGTCGGCGTCGAGTTGTCGGCGCGCCTGGCTTTTGATGAGGCGATTCGCCTCGGCCGGTGAGAGCGCGGCGCGGTAGTGGCGTCGCCCGAGCATCGCGTGGAATGTGTCGACGATCGAGAGGATCCTGCTGCCGGGCAGGAGTTCGCCGCTGGTGAGCCCGATCGGGTAGCCCCGGCCGTCCACGCGTTCGTGGTGCTGCAGAATCATCTGCCGGACCGCCAGGGTCGCGAGCGGGTCGTCGCCGATCATGCGTACGGCCTCGATCGGATGCTGCTGGATGATCTGCCATTCGTTGGGTGTCGGGGGCGTGGGTTTGTTGAGCACTTCGGGGCTGATCGCGAGCTTGCCGATGTCGTGGAGCAGGCCCGCCAGGCCGAGTTCGCGGAGCGCGTCGCGGTCGCCGTCACCGAGCGCCTCGGCACCGAGCATGACGGCGAGCGCGGCGACCATAAACATGTGGCTCGTCGCGGAGCGCTCGTGTGCGGCGAGTTGGAGCATGTGGGCCGATAGCACCGGATCCGCAAGCACGCTATCGATGACGGCGTTGAGGAGGTGGACGGCGCGGTCGAGTTTGACGGGCTCGAGCCGCTGGGCCACGAGGCCGCCGGCGACCGATGTACCGACGCCCTGGATGAGCCAGGCCTTGTCGGCGGTCGGGATGTCGGGGTTCCGCATGACGTCGTCAAGTCGGTCCTCGATGCGCTGCTCACACCAGCCAAGGTCGGCCGGGCGGATGTAGACATGCGAGACGCCCTGAGCGCGCATGCGTTCGAAATCGGGTTTGGTCCGAATCGCGTCCGCCTCATGGTAGAGGACGGGGACATTCTGGCCCGCAGGGGGAAGATACAGCGCGAGCTCGGTGTCCGCGTCGCCGGCGAGGGCCTGGGCGGCCGCAAGCGTAATCCGTCTGTATTCGCCGTCTGCACACATTCGCGGGCTCTGTGACCAGTGTGTCGGGTTCAATTCAATATCGCATACGCGGCGTGATCGTGACGGACGGATTCCCCGACGGCGCCGGGTCGGGGCCGCGGCGGGGCGTTGCGACGCCGCCCGGCCGCCGGGGGCAACGGCCGATAACCACGCGTCACCCGTCATCCCGCGGGAGGCCAAGGGACACATGCGGGCGTGACGTGGCTTGAGGAACGATCGGTCGAGCGCACGGTTGCATGAGGGGCGCTGCAACACACGGTGGGACCGGCGTTCCAGCCGGTGTGATCGGCCCGGGGCGCGGTGTGACCGGCTGGAAAGCCCAGGGAGCAACAACCGACCTTGCGCTGTACGGCGAGGATGACTCTTCCCCGGCTTCATGGCTAGATGACTGTCCCCTAGCTCCATGGACCAGATGTCCCGAGGGCTCGGGCGCAACATTCTAGTTTCCAAATGGATAGACGCCGTGATGCCGAGCGTACCGAAGACGCCGGCGGTTCGTGCGCGGGCCACCCACGCGGGCGCGCGACGGGGTTGTGCCCGGGAGCGTCCGCGCCGGGTCGGGCCCGATGCGATCGGGCGTCGCCGGATCCGGCGCCAGCCGACCACGCCTGCGGGCGACACCGGTGGCCTGCCGGGCGGGCGAGCGCGATGCGGCCGATCGGGGATGGCGCGTTGTCGGCGGCGGCTCGGGTGACGTCGCTTGGATGTCGTCGTGTGAAACGGGTGCATCGGTCCGGCGGCGTGGGTGTCGGGCGGGTCGGTCGGCGTCGGGGGCGGGCGGGCGTTCGGTGCGGGTTGGGCGTTGGCGCCGGTGTGGTGCAGCGGTTATTATGATGACATGCGTCGGCACAAAGTGTGCGACACGGTATCATCCCACGTCGGAGAAACGATGGTGCAGAACACGAGCTTCCTTCAGACGGAAACCATCCTGGCGGCTTTGGAATACTCCCTGAACAACGGCGGCTTCAACCGGAACGCCAAGCTCAAGACGACGGCGCGGCGCCTCGTCAAGTCGATGAAGAGCACGAACTCTGTGAGCGGGCGGCATCAACAGCTCCGGTCGCTGCTGAAAAAGGGTGCGTCGATCGATCAGCTCATCAAGGTCACCGGCGCGTCGCGCCGGACGATCTTCCGGTACCTCAACCACTTCGAGGACGCCGGCTTGGACATCGAACTCGCGGATCGCGAGTATCGCATCAAGAACTCATCGTAGCGCCGCGGCGGGTCCGGCGTCGGCGTGGCGGGTAGGTTCGCGAGCGCGGGTTGGGCGCGCGTGCGCGTGGTGCGCCGGGCGGCGATCGCGCGTTCGGCGGCGACGCCGGGTCGGGCGGCGACCCCGTGTTGGGCGGTTGTGGCGCGTTGGGCGGCAACCGCGCGCTTACCAGGCTGTCGAAATACCCGTGCCGGAGTAGTTCGACAGGCGTTTTGCCGGTGCTTTCGGTCTCCGTACCCTCTCCGCTCCGAGCCCGAGACGTACACTTCGTGATCGCGCGGCACAGGTATGTCAACCGCCTGTTCCGCTTGGGGCTCGGATTCAAGGCCGCGCGGCGTTTGGGGTTCGCGGGCGCGACGCGGCGGTCCGCTAACCGGGTTGGGTGTCGCCGGCGTCGTCGGCGGCGTTGGGTTCCTGTCCGGCGTTGCCGGGTTCCTGTGCGGCGTTGCCGGGTTCCGGTGTGGCCTCGCCGGGTTCTGGTGCGGCGGTGTCGCCGGGCGTGTGTCCGGACGGCAGGGTGAGCGCGCCGTCGTCGGTGAGGATGGTGATGGAATGGATCTGCAGCGGCGGGTCGAGTCGGCCGGCGGTGTCAGGCTCGATCGCCACACGGCCGAACGCGGTCTTGCCGTCGAAATCAAACCGCAACGGTACCGCACCTGACGATTGTGTGCCGAACGATTGGCCGCGCCCGTTCGCCGTGGGGTTCGTCGACTGGATCGCGTGTCCGGAGAAGTCCATGGAGACTTTCTCGATGGCGCCGAAGTCCGC
>JBHHVO010000312.1:0-4055 GCA_046754365.1 Phycisphaerae bacterium
CCGTCGGCGGTATCGCGCATGCCTGCACCGCACGGTTACCTACGTGCGTGACGGTGCGATGATCATGCGTTACAATCCCAGCCGCCCGGGCGCGGGCTCGCGGCCCAACGCAGCGGAGCGTCGCCTGATCCATCACCGCCGCACAAACGACGGCCCCACCGGCTGGAGAACGCCGTGAACAACGAAACACCTCCAGACGACGCGCGGCACACCGTCCTGCTCGTCGACGACAACCCACAGAACCTCGAGCTGCTCGCGGTCTACATGGAGGACGTCCCCGACGTCCGCGTCGTGACCGCCACAAACGGGCTCGAGGCGCTCGACAAGGTTCGCTCCGAATCGCCCGACCTCATCCTGTTGGACATCATGATGCCAAAAATGTCAGGGTTTGAGGTCTGTCGCCGACTCAAGGGCGATCCCAAAACGCGGGACATCCTCATCGTCATGGTCACCGCCCTGAGCGAGACCGGCGACGTCGAGCGCGCGGCCGAGTGCGGCACCGACGACTACATCTCCAAGCCGATCGACCGCATGGCGCTCGTGAACCTCGCCCGCAAGCTCCTGGCGACGCGTTCCCGGGCGTAGCGCCGTGTTCCCAGCCCGCACGACGATCCGAGCCCCAACCCCAAGCTGCGTATCCCCACCGTGAGCGTCGCCCCCGACAACCTGCTGGCCGGTGCTCGAGGCGCCGATCGCGGGCTACACCGCATGGGCGCGCCCCCGCCGGTCTCCCGACGAGCGCGCCGACGGAAGTGTCACGGACCGTAACGGCAGCGGTATGGGATCCCAGCGGTGCAATGAATCTGGTCGTGCGCCGAGCGTCCGGACCGCTGCGGCGGCGCCGAGCCCCGTCCGATTCACCCGCAGAATCGATCCTTCCACGCCTGGAGACGCTGTAGCGCATCGAGCGGCGTGAGCCGGTCCGGGTCCACGTCCCGGAGCTCCGCGAGCAGCGCGTCCGCGTCCGCGCCGTCCGGTTCACGAAACAGCGTCAACTGCGCATCGTCCTTCGTCTTCTTCCCTGAGAGCTCCGGCGTCCGAGACTCGCGCGAGAACCCGCGCTGCAGCTCCGCCAGGATCTCCCGGCTCCGCCCCACCACCGGTTCCGGGATGCCCGCGAGCCGCGCGACCTGCACGCCGTAGCTCTTGTTCGTACCGCCCGCGACGATCGCGTGGAGAAACGCGATCCCGCCCTCCGCATCACCCGCACCGGCGTATTCCCGCACCGCCACGTTGTAATTCCGCACGCCGTCGAGCAGCTCCGCGAGCTCCGTAAGTTCGTGGTAATGCGTCGCCACGAGCGTCCGGCACTTGATCTCGTTCGCAAGATTCTCCGTGATCGCCCACGCCAGCGCGAGGCCGTCGAACGTGCTCGTGCCGCGTCCGAGTTCATCGAGCACGACGAGCGAGCGGTCCGTGGCGTTGTGAAGGATGTTCGCCGCCTCGGTCATCTCCACCATAAACGTCGACCGGCCGCGCATGATCTCGTCCGATGCCCCGACCCGAGCGAAGATCCGGTCCACGAGGCTCAACGTCATCGACGCCGCCGGCACGAACGACCCCGTCTGGGCCAGCAACGTCAGCAGCGCCACCTGCCGGATGTACGTGCTCTTGCCCGCCATGTTCGGACCCGTAATCACGAACACCCGCGCATCCGCCGCGTTCATCACCGTGTCGTTCGGCACGAGGTCATCCCCGAGCACGTGATCCAGCACCGGGTGCCGCCCCGCGCGGATGTCCAGCCGACCGTCCGACACGATCGCGGGCCGGACATACCGACGCTGCGTCGCGAGTTCGGCGAGCCCCGCCACACAATCGACCCGCCCGATCGCATCCGCCACGCGCAGCAGCCCCTTCATGTGCCCCGCGACCGTCTCCCGCAACGCTTCGAACAGTCGATACTCGAGTTCGTTCGCCCGCTCCTGCGCCGTGAGCACCTCGCTTTCGTATTGCTTGAGTTCGTCGGTGATGTACCGCTCCGCGTTCTTGACCGTCTGTTTCCGGACGTAGTCCGCCGGGACGTCGCGCCGCGCCGAGTTCGACACCTCGATGTAGTATCCAAACACGCGGTTGAACCCGACCTTCAGGTTCGCGATCCCGGTGGCCTCCACCTGCCGGCGCTGATACGCGGCCAGCCAGCTTTGCCCATCCCGACCGATCCCCCGGAGCCGGTCCAGCTCCGCGTCATAGCCGTCACGAAAAATCCCGCCCTCGCGCACCGTCGTCGGCGGCGCGTCCACCACGGCCCGGCCAAGGATGTCCGCGACCGCGTCGAGCCCCTCCAGATCCGCCGCCGCACCCGCGAGAAACCGCACGCGGCTCTCCCGCAGCCGAGCCGCCACGTCCGGCAGCGCCGCGAGCGTCGTAGCCAGACCCGCGAGATCCCGCGGCGTCGCGCGGGCCAGCGCGATCCGCGCGGCAATGCGTTCCACGTCCGCCATCTCCCGCAATCGCTGCCGCACGTGTGACCGGCACGCGTCCCCTTCGACGAGATACGCCACCGCGTCCTGACGCGCGACAATCTCATCCGCGTTCATCAACGGCGCCCGCAGCCACCCACGAAGCCGCCGGGCGCCGATCGGGTGCACGGTGCGGTCCACGGCGTGCCGCAGCGTCCCGTCGAACCCCTGACCCCGCAGCGTCTGGTCGATCTCGAGCGACCGCCACGTAACGTGGTCGATCTGTACCGCGTCGCCGGAAACCCGACGCGTCAGCGCCGTGATATGCGCCAAATCGGTCTTTTGCGTCTCCTGCAGGTACGCCATGATCGCACCCGCCGCACGCAAGCCCGTCGTCGGTCGCTCGAACCCGAACCCCGCGAGCGTCCCAACGCCAAAATGCTCGAGCAGCGCCTTCTCCGACCGATACGGCGTGAACTCGTGCGCAGGGCGCCGCGTCACGATCGTCCCGCACAAACCCTTAAGCTCGCCCGCAACCCGCCCGGCCGCCCCCTCCGGCTCATCGGAGATGAGCACCTCCGCAGGGCGCAACCGGGCGAGTTCGTCCAGAACGCCGTCCGGCCCGACATCGATGATCTGGAACCTCCCGGCCGCGAGTTCCACCACCGCCAGCCCGACGTCCCGGGCGCCGAAGCACATCGCCGCAAGCGTGTTGTCGTCTCGCGCACGCAGCAGGCCGTCGTCCGTCAGCGTGCCGGCCGTCACGATCCGCACGATGTCGCGCTTAACGATGCCCTTCGCCTTCTTCGGATCCTCGACCTGCTCCGAGATCGCGACCTTGTGGCCGGCCGCGACAAGCTTGTTCAGGTAGTTGTCGAGCGCGTGATACGGGATGCCCGCGAGCGGCACCGGGTTGTCGCCCTTCGACCGCGACGTCAGCGTCAGGCCGAGCACCTTCGAGCACAGCACCGCGTCGTCGTAGAACGTCTCGTAGAAATCGCCCATCCGGAACAGCAGCACCGCGTCGCCGACGCGACGCTTCTGCTCGACGTACTGCCGCATCGCCGGCGTTAACCGCGCGGCGCGCGGTGCCGCCGCGGGCGGGATACCGGACATCGTCACGTCGTGGGGCAACCGTCGCTTCCTCCCGGACTCGGTGTCGCCCCCTTACTCTATCCGTCACGGTCCCGCTCGCTAGTGCTCCGATGCACCTCATGTGATGGCTCGCACGGCCAAGCGATAGCTTGCCCGTGGCGGCGATCGGATCACCACGGGCAAACAAGTTTGCCCGTGCCACCCGACGCTACCCCCCGGGCCATCCAACCCAACCCGTCGTGCCACCCAACCCAACCCCCCGGGCCATCCAACCCAACCCGTCGTGCCACCCAACGCAACCCCCCGGGCCACCCAACCCAACCCGTCGCGCCACCCAACCCAACCCGTCGCTTGACCTACATCGGCACACTAGGGCCGCTGCTAGCCCCAGGGGTTCGCGTTTCTAAGGCGCTGAAAATACGGGACTTACGATGCGAGCGCGGGCGCCCGATCCGTCGCGCAGCCGGTGCACGGGTGCCCCATCCTTCGCGCAGCGAAGGGTGGGGGACGGACCCATCCCGGCCAGCACAATCCCTAATCCGGCACCGTCATCGCGCGTTG
>JBHHVO010000313.1:0-4039 GCA_046754365.1 Phycisphaerae bacterium
ACAGCAGAAGGCGGCATTCGATGACCGCAAACGCCGCTACAACGACGAGGTGGAGGCCCGCCGTGGGCAGCTCGAGCGCGAGTCCCGCGCCCTGCAGGACTTCAAGCCGAATACGCCGGACTTTCAGGCCAGGCGCAAACACGTTGCCCAACTCGAGTTCGACCTGCGCTTCTACTCCGAGACGGAGCAGGAGGCGATCGAGCGGAGCCTGACAGCGTCGCTCCGGCTCATTTATGACGACATCCAGGCCATGGTCCGAACCGTCGCGCTGGAGAAGCGCATCGACATCGTCATCGCCGCCGACGAGTTCCCCGACACACCGCCGGACTCGCCCGGCGCACTCAAGAACCAGATTCTCCTCCGCAAGGTGATCTATTGGAGCCCCCGGGTGGACATTACCGACGAGGTCGTCGCGCGCCTCAACAGCGAGTACGCGGCGCGGCAGCCGAAGCCGAAACCGCAGTCCGCACGCCCCGTCGTCGCGCCGGACCGACTCGCCCTCGAATCCGGCACCGCCGGGTCGGCGCGCCCCGTGCGAGCCGGTGCCGTGCCATCCGACAACACGCCGCTCCGCGCCGGGCCATCCGATACCGCGCGATCCGACGCCGCGCGGTCGGTCGCCGGACGATCTGCCACCGTGCCGAAATGACCCACACCTACACGCTTGAGGCGCTCGCGGACATCGTCGGCGGCACGCTCCGCACGGGGGGTGATGCGCGCGTGACCGGCGTGGCCGACGTCGATTGCGCCGGCCCGGATGACGCGACGTTCGTCACCGACGCGAAGTACGCGTCGCGGCTCGCGTCGAGTCGGGCGGCCGTGGCGCTGGTGGGGCACGACGTGGCCGACACGCCGATGCCCGCGATCGAATGCCCGCACATGCCGCGGGCCGTCGCGCGGCTCCTCGCGGCGTTCGCGCCGGACGTGGCGGGACCGCCAAGCGGCGTGCATCCGACCGCCGTCGTGCACGACACGGCCGTCGTCGGCCCCGGCGCCGCGATTGGACCGCACGTGGTCATCGGCGCGGGCACGCGGATCGGCGCGTCGTGCGTCATGCATGCCGGCGTGTACGTCGGGCGGGACTGCACGATCGGGGCGGGGTGTGTGCTGTGGCCCCACGCCGTCGTGCGCGAGCGTTGCGTGCTCGGCGACCGCGTCACGCTGCATCCCCACGCGGTCGTCGGCGCCGACGGATTCGGTTTCTACTTCGACGCCGGCCGGCATGAGCGCGTGCCGCACATCGGCGCCGTCATCCTCGAGGACGATGTCGAGATTGGCGCGTGTGCCTGCGTAGACCGTGCAAAGGTCGGCCACACGGTCGTCGGGCGGGGGACGAAAATTGATAATCACGTCCAGGTCGCCCATAATGTCCACATCGGTGAGCACTGCGTCATAGCCGGACAGGCCGGCATCTCCGGGAGCGCACGCATCGGAGACTTTTGCACGCTCGCCGGGCGGGCGGGCGTGATCGACCATGTGCAACTCGCCGACCGCGTGACGCTGGCGACGACCGCCGTCGCCACGCGCGATTTCCCGGCCGGCGTGACCGCGTCGGGCACGCCGGCACGCGAACATCGCAAGGCCATGCGCGAGCAAGCCGCGGTGCGCCGGCTGCCCGCGTTGATCGAGCAGGTGAGGGACCTTCTCGCCCGGGTGAAGCGCCTTGAAACATCAATGCACCATAAGCCGGGACGCCGAGCTTGAGGGCCGCGGTCTCTTCACGAGCGAGCCCGCCGTCATGCGGGTCAAGCCCGCGGCCCCGCACACCGGCATCTGGTTCATCCGCGCCGACCAATCCCCGCCGGTCCGCATCGCCGCCCGCGTCGAGAACGTGACGAAGCGCGCGCGCCGCACGTCGCTGCGCAACGGCACCGTCGCGATCGAGACGGTCGAGCACTGCCTCAGCGCGTGCGCGGGGCTCGGCGTCGACAACCTCCAGATCGAACTCACCGGCGGCGAGGTCCCCGGCACCGACGGAAGCTCCCTGCCGTTTGTCGAAACGCTCCGGTCCGCGGGCATCTGTGAGCAGGACGCCGTACGCGACCCCTATGTCGTCTCCGACGTCGTTCGCGTCGTCGACGGTGACGCGGAGCTCGTCGCGCTGCCGCCGCTCGCGGGCGGCGACGAATACCTCGAGGTTACGTACGACCTGGACTACGGACCGGACAGTCCGATCACGCCACAGCGCTATCGCGCGATCATTACGCCCGACCGCTTTGAAGCCAACATCGCGCCCGCGCGCACGTTCGTGCTCGAAACGGAGGCAAGGCAACTGCGGACCGCCGGCCTCGGCGCGCACCTGACCGCCAAGGACGTCGTCGTGTTCGGGCGTGACGGCCCGATCGACAACACGCTGCGGTTTCCCGACGAATGCGTACGGCACAAGATCCTGGACCTAGTCGGTGATCTCATGCTGCTCGGGCGGTTCCTCGTCGGCCGCATCCACGCGCGCAAGAGCGGCCACGCCCTCAACCACGAGCTCGTTCGCGAACTCCAGGATCGTCAAGCGGCGCGTGACCGCTCGGCGTACCTGACGCAGAGCCCGGCCGTCGACATCCGTATGATCCAACGCATCCTCCCGCACCGCTACCCACTCCTCATGATCGACCGCATCATCGAAATCGACGGCACGCGCCGCGTGGTCGGCATCAAGAATGTCACGATCAACGAGGAGTTCTTTCAAGGCCACTACCCCGGCGACCCGATCATGCCCGGTGTGCTTATCATTGAGGCGCTCGCACAGATCGGCGGCGTCCTGCTCGGGCAGGCACTCGAGCACAAAGGCAAGGTCGCCGTGCTGCTGAGCCTCGACAAGGTCAAGTTCCGCCACGCCGTCCGACCTGGAGACCAGTTGATCCTCGAGGCCGAGGCGATTCGGGTCCGGTCGACGACGGGGCACGTCAAGGGCCGGGCACGGGTCGGCGCCGACCTCGTCGCCGAGGCGGAGATCAAGTTCGTGCTTACCGACGCGGAGCCAAGCTGATCCGACGCCGGAGCACCAAGATGCGACATGCGCACACCACGACCATGCGTGTACATACCGCGACCATCCGGGGACATGACGTGACCATCCGTGCCGACGCCCCGACACCGAGCGCAGACGTGGTGAGCGCGTCGCGAGAGGGCGCGGCGCCGTGAGCATTCACCCGACCGCGATCATCGAGCCAGGCGCCGGCATCGGCGACGGCGTCTCCATCGGTGCCTACAGCATCGTCGGGCCCGACGTCGTGCTACACGACAGGTGCAAGCTGCACCACCATGCCACCGTCACGGGGCATACGACGCTCGGCGAGGCATGCGAGGTCTACCCGCAGGCCGTCCTCGGCATGCCCCCACAGGACCTCAAGTATCACGGTGAACGCACCGCGCTCGAGATCGGCGCCGGCAACGTCTTCCGCGAAATGGTGACCGTCCACCCGGGCACCGACAACGGCGGCGGCGTGACACGCATCGGCGATAACAACGTCTTCCTCATCGGTGTCCACATCGCCCACGACTGTACCATCGGGAACAACTGTATCTTCGCGAACTACGTCCAGTTCGCCGGGCATATCCATGTCGAAGACCACGTCAACATGGGGGGACACAGCGCGGTCCACCATTTCGTCACCATCGGCAAGCACGCATTCGTCGGGGGGATGACCCGTGTGCCGGCCGATGTGCCGCCGTTCATGGTCGTCGTCGCCGCACGCGGTACGCGCACGGAGGTCCGCATGGTCAACGGCGTCGGCCTCCAGCGATGCGGCTATTCACATGAAGACATCGCGGCCCTTAAGGACGCGTTCATGAGCCTCTACTCGCGCCGCGCGCGGATGAACGGCACCGCCATGCGCGACCGCGTGCAGGCGCTGCTCGACGACCCCCGCGCCACCGATCACGTCGCCTACCTCTGCCGGTTCCTGCTCCGGTCGTTTGAGCATGGCCGCCACGGTCGCTACCTCGAATCCCTCCGGCGCGACCCGGTCTACCGAACGAGCTGGAAGATCGACCGACCCGCCGCCGCCCCGGGCGGTTCGTCATGACCGCGCCGCTGCGTGTC
>JBHHVO010000314.1:0-4023 GCA_046754365.1 Phycisphaerae bacterium
TCCGAGGTAGACGGCCTCCACGTCGGGCGAATCACTCACGACGGAGATGACGACGCGCACGGACCGGGCGAGGTCGGCGGGGGATTCGGCCCAGGTGGCGCCGTGGTTGATGAGGCGTTCGGCCTTGGCGCGCGTGCGGTTGAAGACCGTGACGGGATAGCCGGCGGCCAAGAGGTTGGCGGCGACGGGCTCGCCGATGAGGCCGGTGCCGATGACACCGACGGGGTGTTGGGGAGAGATGTGTTCGGTCATGTTGATGCGGCTCCAGGTCCGGTAGTGTGACACATTGGGAGAAGGATCGTCGCGTGGCGGTGCGGCGTCAATGGCGTCGGTCGCGCGGTGGCGATTCGCGGCGCGCGGTGTACAGGGCGTGAGACGGCTTGGCTATCGGACGTGCGGGCACGATCGAGGCGGGGGGTCGCGCGCGCTTGGTTCGGGGGGTCGGCTATGATACAAGATGTACCGGCGTGTCGTGGGTGTTGATTCCGGAGATTGTTCGTTCGGTTTCCGAGCGGCGCGCATGTGGCACCGGGTTATTCCGGTCGGCGAGAACAATCTCGAGGGCCCGTTCGTGCGTGATCACGCCTGAGCGTGTGCGTCTGGGGGCCGGCCGGTTGCGTACGGGCGCGGTGCGGTGTCGTACGGTCGCGGGGCGGTGTTGTCGGCTTGCGGTTTGGTGTTGTTTGCGGAGGGGTTGGCGGTGCAGTTCTGGCGTAGTGTTTGGTTGTTGGTGTTTTGCGCGGGGGGTGTCGTGTTGGTCGCGGGTCGTGCGTCGGGTGATCCGGTTCCGACGACGCTTGCGGATTTCTTCCGGCCTGGGACGCAGCCGGACGAGAGCGGCGGGTTGGATTTCGCGCCGATTCAGACATCGTATGGTTGCAGCTTCTGCCATGAATTGGGGGATCCGGAGGTTCCGGTGTTCACGCGGTGGGCTGGGAGCATGATGGGGCAGTCGGCGCGGGATCCGCTGTTTCACGCGTGCCTTGCGATCGCGAACCAGGACGCGACGGACTCGGGTGATATCTGCCTTCGCTGCCACACGCCGGGCGGTTGGCTGGCGGGTCGGTCGGTGCCGACGGACGGGTCGGCGCTGATACCGGACGACTTCGACGGTGTTACGTGCCACTTCTGTCATCGGCTGGTGGATCCGGTGTTCGCGCCGGGGATGAGCCCTCCGGAGGACCAGGCGATCCTGGACGCGCTCGAGGCGGCGGGGTTGCTGCCGGAGCTGCCGGGTGGGGCGTCGTACGTCGTGGACCCGCGGGACGTTCGGCGCGGGCCGTTCGACGACGTGCCGCTCAACGCGCACGGCGTGCCGATTCTGTGGTCGCCGTTTCACTCGGCGTCGGAGCTTTGCGCGACGTGTCATGACGTGAGCAACCCGGCGTTCAGCCGGAAGCCGGACGGGACGTACGTGTTGAACGAGCTTGGCGCACCGCATGAGACGCTGAACAAGTATGACATGTTTCCGGTGGAGCGGACGTACAGCGAATGGCTGCACAGTGAGTACGCGACGATCGGCGTGGACTCGGGCGGCGTGTTCGGCGGCAACCACCCGACGGGGATCATGCACACGTGCCAGGACTGTCACATGCCTGACACCGAGGCGCGTGGGTGTGCGTTTGATGACCCGTTCTTCGTGCGGCCGAACGTGCCGGCGCACGATTTCAACGGTGGGAACACGTGGATGCAGGACGTGCTGGTGAACCTGTTTCCGCTGGATGTGAACCCGACGTACATGGCGCAGAGCCAGGCGCGGGCGTTGTACATGCTCGAGAACGCGGCGACGGTGGAGGTTACGCATGACGCGTGTTCGCTGAGCGTTCGGGTGGTGAACGAGACGGGTCACAAGCTGCCGAGCGGGTATCCGGAGGGGCGGCGGATGTGGATCAATGTGGTGTTTCGCGACGACACGTTTCTGCCGGTGGCGGAGCGCGGCGCGTATGACGCGGTGACGGCGGCGCTTACGACGGCGGACACGACGGTGTTCGAGGCGGAACTCGGGGTTGACGAGGCGGTGTCGGGGGCGACGGGGATTCCGGTCGGTCCGTCGTTTCACTTTGCGGTGAACAACGTGTACTACAAGGACAACCGGATACCGCCGCGGGGGTTTACGAACGAGGCGTTCGACGCGATCGGGGCGGCGCCGGTCGGGGCGGTGTACGCGGATGGGCAGTACTGGCACGATACGGTGTTTCATGTGCCGCCCGGCGCGACGAGCGCGGTGGTCCGGCTTTACTACCAGACGACGAGCAAGGAGTACGTGACGTTCCTGCGGGACGAGAACCACACGAACGACGCGGGCGACGTGCTGTATGACGAATGGGCGCGGACGGGGAAGTCGCCGCCGGTGTTGATGCGCGAGGTGATCGTGAGCGGGCTGACATCTGGCGGGTTCGGGGATGCGGACTGCGACGGCGACGTGGACCTGGTGGACTATGCCGTGCTGGCGGGGTGCGTGTCGGGGCCGGGGGCAACGCTGTCGCTCGGGTGTGGGGCGGTGGACTACGACCTGGACGGCGACGTGGACGTTGAGGACTTCGGCGGGTTCCAGGTCGTGTTTGGAGCTGAGCCGTAGACCGGTGGTGGGGGGGCGGCTGGACGTTGGGGCTGAGGTTGGGGTGGGGTCCCGTGCGCGTCCCCCGCGGCTGACGCCATGGGGCACCCGTCCGTTGCGCTACGGCGCGGCGGGGAAGTCGGCGGTTGTTGCGTAGGTGTGGCCGCGGAGCGTGAGTGTTGCGTGGACCACGATGCGCGCCGCGGCGCCGTTTGGCTGCGGGTGCACGGTGACGACGACGGTGGCCGAGGCGTTCTCCGGGACGATGTCGGCGGCGTCGAGCTCGATGCGGTCGGGGGTGCGTCCCCCACCCTTTGCGTCGCGTGTGGTGGGGGATTCCGAAGGGGGGGCTAACTCGCGACGCAAAGGATGGGGCACCCGGTCGATACGCGAAGGATGGAGCGGCTGCACCGACACCCGGGCGGTTGCCCAGGCGTGGCCGCTGTCGATCAACTGCCTGAGCAATAGGGATGCGTGTTCGTGTCGGGCGGTGCGGGCGAACTGCGCGGTTCCGGCGGCGATGACGGCGAGCAGTGCGCCGGCCATGACGAGGTAGACGAGCACGACGATGAGCGCGGCGCCGCGGGGGCGCGGGCTTTTACGGGCGTTCACGACGGACCTCCTCGGTGCAACGAATGGTCAGGTGGAATCGTCTCGTGGGCGACGGGTCGGTGTTGGATTCGGGCCGCCATGTGATCGTCATATCAAGTAGGGTTCCGCCGGCGGTGATGTCCGGGCGCTTGGGCGACATGAGTTGCAGTACGACGTCGGTCGTGCCGAGGTCCCAGTGTTTGTCGGCATCGCGGTGGGCCGCATCGCGGTGGGCCGTCGGCGCGATGCGTTCCACGTGTCGGCCGTCGAATCGCCAGCGCGGGTGCGCGATGCGGTCCGTGTCCGGTGTGGTATCGCGTTGCTGGTGGTCGTCGCGTTTGGCGCGGCGCTCGGGGTGATTGGCGGGATCCGGCGCGGGACGCCGCGTCGACGCGGCGCGACCGTGCAACTCGAGGACGTATGCGCTGGGTGTTTCATCCCCTCGGCGCAACGTGAGGGTTTGTGCGCCGCGGACATCCTTGCGGAGGTGGTTGAGGACGTCGTTGAGCACGGTGTAGCGGTTCGACAGGCGCGCGACCTGGTTCTGCGCGTTGATCATGCCGGCGAGGCCGACGGTTGCGACGGAGAGTCCGACGCCGGCGAGGACGAGTACGGCGAGCATGTGGATGAGCATGAAGGCATGTGCGGGTCGTGTGCGTGTCATGGCGGGGTGGTCTCCGGTGGTTCGCGCGTTCCGGGCGGGTCGGGGGCGAGGTAGGTGGCGAGTTCAAAACGTGCAACGCGGCCATGCTTACCACGCACGGCGGCGGTGACGCGAACGCGTTGGAGCGGCGCCCACGCGTCGCCGGGGTCGGTGGGTGCGATGGTCGGCGGTGGGCCGGATGGGTGCGTTGGTTTCACGCCGGGTGTGGGCG
>JBHHVO010000315.1:0-4021 GCA_046754365.1 Phycisphaerae bacterium
CGCGGCTCGTGCGCGACGGCGCGCGGTGGCGGTTCGAAGCGGACGACGCACCGGCGGAAGCCGATGTCGTGGACGAGCTCCTCACGGCCATCGACGACCTTCGCGCCGTCGCGTTTGTAGACGCCGCGAGCGTCGAGCCCGCCGCGCTGGGTTTGGACGATCCGCAGGTCGGCATTCGGCTGACGATTCCCGGCGCGCCCGAGGTCGAGCGCATCACGGTGGGGCGGTACACCGACGAAAGGCTCAAGCGGCTCGTGTATGTCCGGCGGAACGAGGCGACGTCCATCGCCAAAGTCCGCGCCAAGTCGGTCGCGGCGCTGCTACGCGGCCCGACCGCGTACCGCGATCGAACCGTGTTCTCGTTTCCCGCGAACCGTATCGAGCGTGTCGCACTGGACATCGAGAACCGTTTCGCCGACGGCCGCATGCAGCTTGCTTTCGAGCGCGCCGACGACATGTGGCGCATGGTCGAGCCCGTGGCAGCGCCGGTGCGGGCGGACCGCATCAAGGCCCTCGTGGACGGCCTCGCGTCGCTGCGCGCCGAGGCGGTCGTCGGTGCGGCCGCCGAACTCAGCGCGTACGGCCTGCAGACGCCGTCCGCCACCGTAACGTTCACGTACAAGCCTCCGGTGGAGTTCCGCGTAGAGCCGGCACCAGCGCCCGACAAGGACGCCGACCCGGCGTCGGACAACGACGCTGAGTCGGCGCCTGACCAGAGCGGGGCGCCGGCGAGCGCGGCTACATCCGCCGACACCGACGCGCCTGACGCGTCACAAACCGGTTCCGGCGACGTGCCCGACGCGGAAGACGCGGAGACGGGCGACAACAAGATCAAGATGGTGCCCGTCCAGGTTCAGCCGCCGTCCCAACATTATGCGTTGGCCGTGGCGGAATCCGGCGGCAAGGTCTACGCCAAGCGCTCGGACCTGGGCACGATCTTCCGGCTGACCGATACGTTCGCCAAGCGCCTCTTCGACGAATACCGCATGACGGCCGTGCTTGATTTCGACGACGCCGACGTTGTGCGGTTTTCCATCGAGTCCGGTGACACCGCGTACACGTTTGTCCGCGCCGACGACCAGTGGACGTTGGACGCCGAACCCGATCTGCCGCTCGACCAGAACAAGATCAAGAACCTGCTGCTGCAATTGAAGGACCTGCGAACCGATCGGTACGTCGTGTACGGCGCGCGGGACCTGCCTGGCTTCGGCCTCGCGCCGGCGGCACGGCGGGTGACCGTGACCATGAAGGACGACTCGGTCGTTGCACTGCTCGTTTCCGACAAGACGTGCGACGCGGATCCAAGTGGCGGCCACTACGCCGTGCTGCAGGGTCGCACCAACGTCTTCCTGCTCGCGCCGTCCACCGTGCGGCGTTTCGCCGTGTCGCTCGACGACCTCGAGCGCAGCGACTGACCCAAGCATGGACTTGAGGGGCTGCGTTCCGCTGGCGTAGGGTTTGCGCAACAATGACTTACACGGCTTCCTCGCGCGTGGCCCCCGCGTGGCCGGGTTCCGCTGGGGGATTTGGATGCAGGGTACCGGCGTGTTCGATCTGGGGGCGTGTCAGGTACGTGGTTCGGGCGGCACGCCGCGCGCCGCCGCCCTGGACTGGTCGAGGAGCTCCCGAAGCCGGGACGAGATGTAGACCGCGTCGATGTCGTCGAGCGACGCCAGTGCCGTCACACATGTCGCGAGTCGTGTCGCGGGGTCCGCGTCGAGGTCGATGAACATCATCTGCCGCTGCTTGACCGCGCAGATGCCCCCGCCGCCGCCGCCGAGCCGCTCCAAACGGATGCAGAGACCCAGGCGCTCCAGCACGCCGCAGCATTCGTCCAGGAGCGCAGTGGGATCCTGCATGTTCGACGCCCTTCAAGCTTTCACCGGTCGGCGACCGATAACGGTCAACGTCGATGTCCGACCCGGTCGCCAACGTGAGCCCGACGGCACAGCCCGTGCCAACGACCGCGCAGGATGAGCCTGTCCGGAAGCTTGAGGCACAGTTGGCCGGGCTCGATCACAAGTTTGCCGAGCTTACCGCGCAGGTTCGCCAGGCCCAACAACTCTCGGCCATGGGCATCGCCGCGGCGACGATGGCACATGAGTTCAACAATCTCCTGGCGCCGGTTCTAGCGTACGCTCAAGCGGCGTTGAACTGCGATGACCCGGCGCTATCCAAGAAGGCGCTGACGGCCACAGTCAACAGCACACGCATGCTCGTGGCGATGTCGGATCGCATCCTCGGTCTTACCGCGCCGAAAGACATGCAGCTTCAGCAGGTCGGTGTCGTGCAGGCGGTCAACGACGCCGTCGCCGCGCTCTGCCGGGACCTCACCAAGGACGGCATCCGCCTCGTCGTCGACGTCGGCGACGACGTCACCGCGTGGTCCGATCCGCTGCAGCTTCAGCAGGTGTTCTTCAACCTCTTTCTCAACGCCCGCGAAGCCATGGCCGGCGCCGGCTCGGGACGGCTCACCGTGGCCGCCGAGCCGGACGGTGACCGTGTGGTCATCAAAGTGCAAGACACCGGCAAGGGCATCGCCGCCGACCGCGTGGATGCCATCTTCGACGCATTGAGCACGTCCAAGGCGGTGACGGACGGTGCGGCGCGCCATCGCTGCTGCGGCCTCGGGCTTGCGCTGTGCCGCGACCTGGTCGAGGAGTGGGGTGGGCGCATCAGCGTCGCGAGCGAAGTCGGCGCCGGCACGACGTTCACGATGGTACTACACCGGCGCGAACCCGCCACCACGACGTGTGAACCTGCACCGCCGCAGCCATAGCATGCTGCTGTTGCAACAAGAGTCGATTGGGGGCGCGGCGTTACCGACTACGGCGCGTCAGGTGGTGGGGCTGCGGCATGCGTCTCGCGCCCGGTGCGATCCCACGCCCGTCCGCCGGGCTGTTCCTGACCGTCCACGAAAGTCTTTTCCCACGCCTGCTGCCCGTTGTCGTGCCAGCCGATCCACCGTCCGGTCCGCACGCCCGCGGCATAGTGTCCCTCGGACGCGAGTTGTCCGTTGGGATGCCACGTCAGCGCAGCGCCGTGCAGGACATCGCGGGCGTATTGCCTGCTCCACGCCTTCTGCCCGTCGGGGAACCAGCCCGTGTCGGTGCCATGCCTCAGGCCGTCGGCGTACTGCGTCTCGGTGAGCTGTCGGCCGTCGGCGCTCCACGTCGCGAGCGTGCCGTTGAGCTTGCCGTCGCGATACGTCCCGCGTGAGCGCCGCGTACCGTCGGCGTGCCAAACGACCCATTCTCCTTCCTTGACGCCGTGACGGTATGTGCCGCGTTCGCGCGGCTTGCCACTCGGGAACCAGGCCTGGTACACACCGTCCCGGGCGCCGCCGACATACTTGACCTCGGTCTCCTTCTCCCCGGACGCATACCACGTCGTCCAGAGTCCCTCCCGGTCTCCGTCGTCGAAACTGCCGTGCGCCCGGAGTCGTCCATTCGGATGCCACGACGTCCACGGACCGTGCTCGCGGCCGTCGCGGTATTCTCCATACCGCTTCTTCCGGCCGTTGTCGTGCCACTCGGTAAACGGGCCGTTCCGTCGCCCGTCGATGTAATGGGCATACACGGCCCGCCGCCCGTTCTCATGCCACTGCGCGAACCGGCCGTGATTGATGTACTCGTCGCCGGTCTTGCGGACCTGTCGGCGGACCCTGGCCGTCCCATCTGGCCAATAGGTCTCGAGTGTCGTCGTGTCGCGACAGCCGATCAAACCCGTGAGCGCGCACACCGCCACCAAAACGATGACAACACGATGACGCTTCTCAGCGTGCCGGTGACGCGTATCGGCGCGACCAGAACGCCTCGCCCGCGGGTATGGTCCCCACATCTCGCCGGCGAAGCCATCGGCACTCAGCGCGTGCCACGCGTTCGTCAACGGGGTGGTGTCATGACATGTGGACATGTTCAAATCACCACGGTCCGTGCCGGGCGCTGCGGGACTTTCGTCCCGATCCGTGGGCCCCAACCAGCGCGACCGCGACGCAACCGTGTGGGAACAAGGCAGCCGG
>JBHHVO010000316.1:0-4011 GCA_046754365.1 Phycisphaerae bacterium
GGCGGTGTTGGTGGTGCTGGTGGGGCAACTGGGGTATTTGCTGCCGTATCGTGTTCACGGTCAGGCGGCGGACGTGCTGCCGATTTTGCTGGCTGCGGTGATGCTCGGTGGTGCGGCGCTGTCGGTGGTGTTTCCTTCGCGGGTGGGTGCGGGTGGGGCGGTCGGTCGGGCGGCGCCGGAGGTCGAGGCATCGTCGGGGTTGGAGCGACGTCGCGGCGTCACGCCGGTGGTTGGGGGGTGGCGCGTGTGGTTGCGCGGTGGGCGTCGGCGGACGGTTGTCGTGGCGCTGGCGTACGGCGTCGCGTGCGTGTGGACTTGCTATTACGCCGGGGTGCGCCGGAGTCCGGCGGCGTCGGCGGATGCGACGGGGTATGTCAGGGGGGTCGGTTTGGGATCGCTGCCGCGGGATGCGGTTGTTGTGGGTGATTGGCATCGGTCGCGGCCGCTGTGGTACGCGCGGTGTGTGCAGACCGGTCGGCGTGATGTGACGCTGCTGACGGCGCAGGTGGGGCAATGGCCGCGCCTGGCCGCCGCGGTGGTAGACCGTCCGGTGTTTTTCGTGATGGAGCCGAGGCTTTCGGACGCGTGGGTGGTGACGCCGTGGCGCGGGCTCTGGCGGGCTGAGCGGCGTGCGGGGGCGCGGTGAGCGGACGTGGTTCGCGGAGGATGGTCGGGTTGCTTGCGGCCGCGGATGTGGCGGGGTCGGTGCCGCGGAGGCGATCGCGATCGAGGTTGTCGCGTTGTGTGAGGGGTTGGCGGGGACGTCCGGCCGGGGTGTTTGTTGAGGCCCGTGGCCGATGGGTGCGTCGTCGGCATGGCGGCTTGGTGATGTGCAGGTGAGCATGGCTGTTTCCTTCGCGACATTTGACCGGCTGAAGGGGAAGGGGGTTTCGGCGTACCGGGCGGGCGAGTATCGCGTGGCGAAGACGTATCTCGTGGAGGCGGCGGAGTGCATGGTTGAGCTTGCGGGCGGTGCGGTTTCTGCGGAGGCGCGGCGTCAGCAGGAGGCACTGGCTGCGGAGCTGATTGCGCTGGCGAAGGATTGTGATCGGCTTGAATCGGCACCGGCGTCGGCTCGTGCCCGGCGGCGTGAGAAGGAGGACGACAGCGGGACGTCGGCGTCGGATTGGATCGTGACGGAGAAGCCGACGATCGGGTTCGACGATATCGCCGGGCTCGAGGAGGTGAAGGAGGACATCCGGCTGAAGATGTTGTATCCGTTCGCGCATCCGGAGCTGGCGGCGCGGTATGGGATCAGCACGGGCGGTGGTGTGCTGCTGTTTGGTCCTCCCGGGACGGGCAAGACGATGATGGCGAAGGCGATCGCGAATGAGATCGACGCGACGTTTTTCGTGATCAGTCCGGCGCAGGTGTTGAGCAAGTGGGTTGGTGAGGCGGAGCAGAACGTTCGGAAGCTGTTCGACGCGGCGAAGGCGGAGTCGCGTGCGGTGATCTTCATCGACGAGGTGGAGGCGCTGGTGCCGAAGCGTGGGGGTCGGTCGTCGACGGTGATGCAGCGTGTGGTGCCGCAGATTCTTCAGGAGTTGGAGGGGTTTGATCGGAAGGCGGATCGGGCGCTATTATTCGTAGGGGCGACGAACAAGCCGTGGTCGCTGGATGAGGCGATGATGCGCCCGGGGCGGCTGGATGCGCGGATCTACGTTGGCCTGCCGGACGCGCCGGCGCGGTTCAAGCTGTTGGAGATTTATCTCGGTAGCCGGCCGCTCGATGGGGACGTGGATTTCGGTGTGCTGTGTGATCGGTTGGAGGGGTACAGCGGCGCCGACATCCGGCATATCGCGGAACAGGCGGCGCAGGTGCCGTTTATGGAGGCGATCGCGGGGAAGGCGGAGCGTGCGGTGGCGATGCGGGATGTGATGGCGGTGATCGACGCGCAGCCGCCGTCGGTTCGGCCGTCGGATCTGATCCGGTATGAGCGGTTTGCGCAGGATGGCGCGTGAGGGTGGGGGTGCGTTGTCTGGTGTGGGGCGTGGCGTAGCGGCGGTGCTTTCGTTTTGAGGTGCGCGATGGCGGGCGGCAAGTTCGATGCTGAGGTGTTCTTTCGCACGACGGAGGCGGTGGCGACGGTCGTGGACGAATCCGATCTGTTCGGGTTTCTTCAGCGGACGATCGATGTGCCGGTGGGTTGTGCCGCGTTGGTGACACGGACCACGGGGGCGCGTACGGTCGTGGGCGCCGGCCGTGCGATCGAGGGCGATGATGTTGCGGAGGTGATGTTCGTTCGGACGACGCCGCTGGATGTGCGGTTTGACGTGCGGGACGTTACGACGCGGGACCGGTTTGCGTGTCGGGTGGAGGTCGGGCTGCGTGTGGCGGTGATTGCCGAACGTGGTGAGCTGATTTCGTTGCAGCGTGTGCTCATGGGGAGTCGTCGTGTGGCGGCGATACCGGCGATCGTGCGTCATCTTGAACCCGTCGTGCGCGGGGCGCTTGTGACGTACGCGTCGGGGCATGACGCGGCGGGGCTCGTGGACGGGGGTGGTGGCGACGATGTTGCGGCGGCGGTGTCGGACGCGATCGGCCCGGCGTGTTTCGCGTCGGGGCTGGTGCTGGACGGGCCGCCGGTTGTGGTGTTTTCGTCTGCGACGCTCGCGCGGGTTCGGCGGACGGAGCAGGAGGCGATTCGGTCGCGGGTTGAGCAGGACGCGCGACGACAACTGGAGGCGGCGCGGGAGCGGGCTCAGCGGGACCATCTGGACCATGTGACGTCGCTGTTGGATCGTTTGACGGAGCTGGCCGGCGCGTCGCCCGACGCGGGGCTTGACGATTTGATCCGGACGTTTTCCGAGCGGGAGCGCGGCGAGCTGTATGGCGCGCTGTTTGCGTCGCAGACGCCGACGACGCGGACGCGGTGGATCGTCGTGGCGGCGGGTGTGGAGCTGTTGTTGTTTGATCCGCGGCACGTCGAGGCGCCGGCGCGGCGGTTGCGGATCGACGGTCCGGCCGGGGCGGTGCGCTCGGTGCAGGCGAGCGGGTCGGGATCGGACTCGTCGGCGCTGCTTGTCGGTGCGGCGACGGGCGTGTACCGGGTTCCCATTGATGCCGGTGCGCCGGACGCGACGTGGGTGGTCGGGGACGCGCCGGCGGTGCGGGGTGGGTTCAACGCGGCCGTGTGTGTGGGGGCGCGTGTGTTCGCGACGCATTCGGAGTTGGGGGTGTGTGCGTGGGATGTTGGGTCGGGCACGTCGGCGACGCGGCGGCTTGCGTCGATGACGGCGGGCGCGAAGGCGGTGCGGAACATCCAGTTCCATGACGGGGACTTGTGTTGCTCGATCGACGATCGTGTGGTCCGGTGGCGGGCGGATGACGACGGCGCAACGCCGACGGGGATCTATGCCGGTGGTGACACGATTACGGCGGTGCTGGTGACGCGCGGGGGTGTGGTGGCGGGGACGAGCGACGGTCGGGTGCTGCGGTGGCGCGTCGATGGTGACGCGGGGGCGCCGGAGGTGGTTCACGCGGGGAGCCGACGTGCGGTCGAGTCGCTGTGGGTGCTGCGCGGGGGCGGGGTGGATCAACTCGTGTTCAGCGATACGTCGCTGTGCGTGCATGCGCGGGTGATGGGTGATACGTTTGCATGTCGGTACGAGGCGGGCGGTCAGACGCTGCGGCGCGTGGAGGTGGCGCCGGATGTGATCGTCGCGACGAACGATCTGCGGGATCGGCTCATCTGCTGGTCGCCCGGGTCGCCGGAGCGGCCGTCGGCGGTGATCGAGGTCGCGCGGCTCTGCGGCCGGTCGGTTCAGGACGTGTGCCTCGTGGGCGAGGCGTCGAGGTCCTGATCGCCGTCGCGGCTTCCGGTCGTTCGCATCGTGCTTACTCGCTCGAGCCAGGTCACGGGCCTATCGCAAGCGTCGTGTTTGCGTTACCGGTGGCGGCCCGCTTCCGTTCGCTGCGCTCACCACCGAAACCCGTCTCGGCGTGGACGGTCACCTCGCCGTACGGCGTGTAGACGTAGCGCTCGACGACGTGGCCGCCGAGGTCGGTCGT
>JBHHVO010000317.1:0-4005 GCA_046754365.1 Phycisphaerae bacterium
CCGAAGCGCCGCCCCCCGAAGCGCCGCCCACGGAAGCGCCGCCCACGGAAGCGCCGCCGCAGATCCGTGCGCCGAGCGCGCGTGCAGGAATACGGACCGCCACGCCCCGTGCGCCGAGGGCGCGAACCAAGAAAAGGGGGGCCACGCTCCGTGCGCCGAGGGCGCGAACCAAAAAAGGAGGGCCGCGCCCCGTGCGCCGAGGACGCGGGTCGAAAGAGGGAGGGCGAGGCTCCCGCCGAGCCGCATACGGTGTCGGGACCGGGGCTCCGCGGGCGCTTCGCCCGCCATGACGCCCCCGCCAGCCCTACAACGCGCCCTCACACCCCGTCGCTACGTCCGCCAGGAGCGCACGCGGCGCCCCGATGTCCACCACCTCGATCCGGCCGACGTAACGCCGCGCCGACGGCGCACGCAAACCGGTCTTCATCGCCACGAATGTAACCGTAACGTCCGCGCGGAACGTCGCGCCCCCCGCCGCACCGGTGTCGCAGTCCAGACCGGACGGAACGTCGACCGCCACCGACGCCCGCGTCCGCGCGGCGCACGCCGCCCGAATGAGCCCCGCCGTCGGCTCCCGAACCTCACCACGAAACCCGGTCCCCAGCAGCGCATCCACCACGACGTCGTCCCCCGTCAGCGACGCCATGATCCGCGCCTGTGCGTCCCGATCCGGCGCGATCCATCGCGTCACCCCCATCCGTTCCACGATCTCGAAGTTCGTCCGCGTGTCCGGCGACATCCGCGCCTTCTCACCCGTCATCAACAACGACACGCACCATCCGGCGTTGTGCAGGTGACGCGCGATGACACACCCGTCACCGCCGTTGTTGCCCGGCCCACACAACATCACCGCCCGCCCGCACGGCCCATACAAACGCTCGATCACCGCCGCGCAGTTCCGCCCCGCGTTTTCCATAAGAACCAGCCCGCAGAGCCCGTACCGTTCCATCGCCAGCCGGTCCACGCGCCGCACCTGCTCGCGCGTCAATACAAACCCAACATCGCCATCACACATAAACCGCAATACCCCCACCGGGACGGCAAGGCCCTCGCCAGGACGGCGACGCTCCCGCCGGGATGGCGAGGCTCCCGCCGAGCCATCGGGAACCCCACGCGCCCGTTGTAGCGTCTCGCTCGCGTGCCGCACGTAGCCACACGTGCGCGCCCAGCCCCCGTCCCGGACGTACCCACCTTCGCCGATCGTCGTATACAGATATGAACGAACGGACTACGGCCCAACCAACGTCGGCGCGACGCCCGCGGCGACCGGCGCCGACCCGTCTCTCGTCGCCGCCACCCGTCTCCCAACCGATCCCACCGCACCCTGCAACGCCACCGTCGCGTTCCGAGCCGGACGTGACAGCGCCGTCGGCCGGACAAACAGCACCAACATCCCCGCGGCACACACCGCCACCGCCCACCGCAGCGGCACGTTCCGCGACGCCGTCGCCCGCCCGACCGCTGGCTGCATGTACATCGCCCCGACGATCCGCAGGTAATACGCCGCCGCGATCGCGGAATTCATGACACCGATAACCGCCAGCGCGATCAGCGGACCCCGAAACGCGTGAGACCCATCCAACGAAAACGCGCTACTGAAAATGTATAGTTTCCCGATGAACCCCGCCGTCGGAGGAAAACCCATCAGGCTGAACACGCACACCGCCAGCGCCAGCGCCCCCCACGGCGAACGGCCCGCAAGACCCGACAAAGACGCCATGTCCTCGAGCTCCCGACCGCGCGTCGAGAACACCGCCAACACCGCAAACGCACCGAGATTCATCGCGCCGTACACACCCATGTAGAACAACAGCGCCGCCACACCGTCCTTAAGCGGCCCGGCGCCCGCCACCGGACCGACAAGCAGCGCGATCAACATGTACCCCGTATGCGCGATACTCGAATACGCCAACATCCGCTTCACGTTCTGTTGCAACAGCGCCACGACGTTCCCGAACGTCATCGTCGCCGCCGCCATAAGCCACATGCCCCACATGAGCGGCACCGGAACGTCCCACCCGCACGCCGTGAACACACGAATCAGACCGACAAACCCGGCCAACTTCGGAACAAACCCCAAGAGCCCCGTCACCGGCGACGCCGCACCTTCGTAAACGTCCGGCGCATACGCGTGAAACGGCACCGCCGCCACCTTGTACGCGAGCCCGACCAGCACCAACGACAGACCGATGAGCCGGTACCCCTCCGCACCGCCCACCAGTACCGGCGCCGAGCCACCCGCGACGTTGCGCATCATCGCCGTCGTCCCGGCCGCGCCGTACAAAAAGCTCAAACCATACGCCAGGATCGCCGCCGACATCGCACCCAGGAAAAAGTATTTCAGCGACGCCTCCGATGCACGCCGGTCCTTCCGGCTCAACGCCACAAGCACATACGTCGGCACGCTCACCAGCTCGATCGAAAAGAACAGTACAACCAGATCGTTCGCCGACGCCGTCAGCAGCACACCCAACAGCGAGAACAGCACCATCGCCATATACTCGCCGCGCTCCGCCGACACCGGCTGGTGCCAGTTCGCCAGCACCAGCAGCCCACCGACACCCAGCGCGATGCAACGCACATATGTCGTGAGCGCCGAAACCCATAACCCGGGCGCCCCTGCCCCCTCCACCGACCGCAACCCGAAAGACGCCGCGAGCGCCACCACCACGACGATCAGCGTGATCGGTGACACGAGCCCCCGCCCGACCGACCCGCGCGACAGACCCGCAAACAACACCACAAACGCGCCGACCAGCAGCGTCAGCTCCGGCACAAGCAAGGCAACCGACCCCGCCGTACTCATCGACGCCCCTCCAAACGACGACCATCAGCCAACCCCCCGCTCGCTTCCCCTAACCAACCGCGAGATGCCGAGCCGCCCGCCGAGCTAGCGCGGGAGGGCAAGGCTTCCGCCGAGCTCGTCCGGGAGCGCGAGCCGCCCGCCGAGCTCGTCCGGGAGGGCGAGGCTCCCGCCGAGCCGCGCGCACGCCGACCCACACGCACGGCGCCGCCGCCGCCCGGCCCACCATGAGCGCCTGTACCAGCACCCACACCTTCCCCGTCCGTCGCACACCCCGGCCAACCCAACCCCGCCGCCGACACCCGCCGCGCATCGCCCGAACCGCCCGCGCCCGCATGCATCGCCGTAGCGCGATGCACCAGCACGTTCGCCGCGACCGCCGTATTGATCGACGTCAGCATCGGCTTCGGGTACACGCCGATCACCACGCACGCCACCGCAATCGGCGCCAGCATCCCGATCTCACGCCGCGTCAGATCCGTGGACAGCCCGGTCGAAACATCCGGCGTGTTCGCGGGCGCCTTCACCGGACCGAAGAGCACCCGCTGACACATCCACAGCATATACACCGCACTCAGAATAATCCCCGTCGCGGCCGGAATGACATATCCATACCCCAGCGGACCGGCCGAGAACCCGTCACCGCTCGATCCCGAAGTCGCCGCCCCCAACAGTACCATGAACTCCCCGACGAATCCGTTCAACCCAGGCAGCCCGATGCTGCTCAGCGTAAACACGATAAGAAAGAACGCCATCCACGGCATCCTCCGCGCAAGGCCGCCGATCTCGTCGATGTCGCGCGTGTGGTAGCGCTCATAAATACACCCGATCACAAGGAACAACGCGCCCGTCGAAAGCCCGTGGTTCACCATGTACACCACGCCGCCCGTCACACCCGCCAGCTTCAGGCTGAACAGCCCCAGCATGCAAAAACCAAGGTGCGACACCGACGAATACGCCACGAGCTTCTTCACGTCACGCTGCACCCACGCCGCCAGCGCCGCATACATGATCCCGATGATCGCCAGCACCGCCACCACCGGCGCCAGCGCCACGGCCGCATCCGGAAACATCGGAATACTCAGCCGGCAGAACCCATACGTCCCCAGCTTGAGCAGCACGCCGGCCAGGATCACGCTCCCCGCCGTCGGCGCCTCCGTGTGCGCAAGCGGCAGCCACGTGTGCACCGGAAACAGCGGGAC
>JBHHVO010000318.1:0-4001 GCA_046754365.1 Phycisphaerae bacterium
CTGGCGGTCGCCGACGCCGCCGGTGACCATCCGGAACGCATCGACGACGCCGTCGCGTGCATGGATGTGTCCGAGCTGACGGACGAGGACCGCACGAAGCACGCGCCGCTGCTCGCACGCCGATTGTATGCCGTAGTTGACCGGGTGGGGGTTACGCTCAGTGATGTCCCGGAACAGGTCGATACGGGTACGTACATCTTCTACCGATCGAAACCCACCGCCGATCAGCAGAGCGCGGCGGCGCCGCCCGACGACGCAGCCGTTCCGGAAGACCGCGGCGCGCCGCTGGAGATCGTCCTGACCGCCGACGCGGGCGGGTTGTGGCGGTTCGCCGCATCGACGCTGGCGGCCATCCCCGACTTGGAGGAGGGCATTCGGGAGAAGCCACCACCGGCCGAGGCGGCGGCGCCGGAGGTGCCTGCCGCCAGACGCTCACCGCGCGCGGCGATGATGACGTTTCTCAATGCGATGAACGCCGATCCGAAGGATATCCAGGCAGCGGTTGCATGTTTGGATCCGACCGGGCGCGAGCCGGCTACGTGGGGTGTCGCCGGCGAGATGCTCGCCGTACGGCTCAAGACGGTGATGGACAAGATCGCGGTCGTGGTGCCGACCGAGATCCCCGACACACCCGACGGCGAGCCGTACGTCTGGTACACGAGCGGCACGGGCAACATCGTTATCGGCCGGGTCGCAGCTACCGGTGACGCCGAGAGCCCCTGGGACATGACGCCGGGCGAGTGGCGTTTCACGCCGCAGACGCTCAAGACGGTCAACGCGCTCTACGTCGAGCGAGAGGATGACCCGATCCTCGCGGAGCTGAGCCAGGCGGGCGTCACGGAGGACCTACCACTCGGGCTTCGGCTGCAGCGGTCGATGCCGGAGCGGCTCCGCGTTGAGTTCCTCGGGGTTCAGACCTGGCAGTGGCTCGCCCTGACGCTGCTCTTCCTCGCCGGGTGGGTGTTGAAAGGGGCGTTTGCGCTCGTGGCGGGTGTCGCCGGCGCGGCGTGGCTCAAGTCGCGGTCGATCGACATCGACCATGCAATTCTTCGGCGTGCGTTGCGGTCGGCCGGCGCGGCAGTGACGGTGCTGTTCTGGTGGTACACGGTTCCTTACCTTCAGTTGCCGGCGTCGCTGCTGGATCCGCTGCTTCCGGCGCTCGGGTTCGCGCTGGTGTTGACGGTGGTGTGGGTGGGCTACCGTGTCGTGGATATCGTCGGCGGCCATATCGCGACCGACAAGGATCTTCAACTGACGCGGATGGACGATGTCCTGATTCCGCTGCTTCGCAAGATTCTCAAGGTCATGGTCGTGCTTGTGGTCGGGCTGGTGATCTGTGCGTGGTTCGGGGAGCCGCCGTGGTCGATCCTGGGTGCGTTGGGCATCGGCGGCGTGGCGGTGGCGCTGGCGGCGCAGGAGACGCTCGGCAATTTCTTCGGGTCGATCACGGTGCTCTTCGACCGTCCGTTCGGCATTGGGGATTGGATCGTGCTCGGGGACGTCGAGGGGACGGTGGAGCGTGTCGGGTTCCGCTCGACGCGCGTGCGGACGTTCTACAACTCCGTGATCACAATCCCGAACGCGAAGATGGTCAACACCCAGGTCGACAATTACGGTGCGCGCCGGTTCCGCCGTGTTCGGATCATGCTGTCGGTCACCTACAACACACCCGCCGAGAAGATCGATGCGTTTTGTGAAGGGATCCGCGAACTCATCCGCCTGCATCCCTATACACGCAAGGACTATTACCACGTCTATTTCAACCAATTCGCCGCGTCATCGCTTGACATTATTCTCTACGCGTTCTTCGAAACGCCAGACTGGGGCACGGAGCTGCGCGAACGCCATCGGCTCTTCCTCGACATCCTCCGCCTGGCCGAGCGCCTTGGCGTGGACTTCGCGTTCCCGACCCAGACCGTCTGGCTGGAACGCAGTCGACCTGCACCCGTCAAGGAAGAGCACGCGCTTGTGCTGTGTAAGCAGGACGCGGACGCCGCGGGGCTCAGCTGTGCCGCCGCGGTATTCCATGAGGCGTACGGGCCTGGACCCCGCGTACCCGCGCCCGTGATCATCCCCACCGCACCGCGGTCTGTTCATGGCGACGGCGCCGGTCGATCCGGGACCGGCCGGATCGGCGGCCAAGACGGCGGCGGCGGCGCCGACGGCGGTGGCGGGGACGACGGCGGCGGCGGGAACGGGGACGGATGACACGACCGCGGCGGACGGGGGCACCTGCCCCCGTGGGACCGGTTCCCAGGCCGGCAATTGACATCGCCCACGCGACGCGGTAACGTGGTCACGTAACACGTTGCAGGTGATCGTTATGGCCGTAGATCATCTTCAGATCAAACACCAGGTTGCATCCCGGTGTCAGACACATGTCATCGTGCACGAACGCCCGGCCGACATGGCCGGCGGCATGGAGGCGCTCAAACAGGACTGACTCGCGGCCGCCGGCGTTGACGCGTGCCGGAGGTCCGCTGCGCGCCGCAGGCCGCGCCGCGATGGTTCCCGCCGAATCCCGCTTGTCGGCGTGTCCGGTGCACGGGCATGCGCGGCGCGCACGGGCGCCGGTGCGGCAACGCGCCGCGCGACGGGGCGTGGTCGGTGCGGGGAAGCCCCGATGCTGGACGCGGTCGGTCCCGGATCGGCTACCCGCGCGACGGCCTGTGCCCGGCGGACGCGGTTGCGTCCGCCGGGCATCACATGCGCCGCAGCCATCCCGCGGCGTCGCGCACGGTTGGGTCGTGCAGTGGGGCGTGGCGGTGCTGTGTGTCGTCGTGACGGTGTATGGCTGTCGCGAGCGGGTGGCATCGTCGGAAGCGGCACCGCCCGGTGATGGCAACGATGTCGAGGCGTCCGACGCGGTGCGTGCGGAAGGTGTGCGCCGTGGGGGCGCCGCGGCGCGTGACACGGCCGGTGCCTCGCCGCCGTTTTTCACCGACATTGCGCAAGCCGCTCGGCTCGTGTTTGCCCACGATGCGGGCGTGGACGGTACGTATTACCTTCCGGAGCACTTGGCTTCGGGCGCTGCGTTGTTGGACTATGACGGCGACGGCGACCTGGACATCTACGTCATCAACGGTGCGGATCACGCTCACCGCTCGGACACGCCGCCCGTAAACCGACTCTTCCGACGGGAGCCCGACGGCACCTATCTCGACCGCACCGCCGAATCCGGGTTGGGCGACCCCGGGTACGGCATGGGCGTGGCCGTCGGCGACTACGACAACGACGGGTTCGTGGATGTGTACATCACGAACTACGGGCCGGACAAGCTGTATCGCAACAGCGGTGACGGCACGTTCACGGACGTGACCGCTCAGGCCGGTATCGCCAACGCCCGCTGGTCGTGTTCCGCGTCGTTTGTGGACTACGACCTCGACGGATTCCTTGACATCTACGTCGGCAACTATCTGTACTATCCCAAGCCCAAGCCCTGTACGGACGGCGCGGGCCGGCCCGAGTATTGCGGGCCCCAAACGTGCCCACCAGAGCCCGACGTGTTGTTCCACAACAACGGCGACGGCACGTTCCACGACGTCAGCGAGCCAAGCGGCATCGCATCCGTGCGCGATCGAGCGCTCGGCGTCGTCTGCGACGACTTCAACGGCGACGACTGGCCCGACATCTTCGTCGCCAACGACGGCGGACCGAACTTCCTGTGGATCAACAACCGCGACGGTACGTTCGTACAGTCATCGCTGCTCGCCGGTGTCGCGGTCAACAGATTCGGCGCGGCCGAAGCGAGCATGGGGGTCACGGTCGGCGACGTCGATGGCGACGGCGATCTCGACCTGTTCATGACACATCTCGTGCACGAAACGAACACGTTATATCGCAACGTCGGCGCAGCGGGTTTTCAAGACGTCAGCGCCGCGTGCGGGCTCGGCGTGTCGAGTCTCAAGTACACCGGGTTCGGCACCGCCTTCTTCGATTTCGACCATGACGGGTTGCTTGACCTGGCGGTCGTCAATGGCCGTGTGCGGCGCGGCCCGATC